>JAKSIF010000001.1 GCA_024398965.1 Fibrobacter sp.
CATTACGCAGTTTTATCCTAACTTTAAACTGTCCAACTTTTTGGGGTCAGTTCACATCGCCGAGACTTTTTCTTTTGCCTTTCTAGCAGCAAATTCAAGCGCTACTTCTTTCGGCCCCAAATGGCCATGAACACAAGCACGGAAAGTACGCACATGGCAATGATAATCCAGAACGCCAAGTCGCTACCACCACTGGCGTCTCCATTCATACCGAACGGCAGGCGAACGTTCATACCGAACAAGCTTGCGAAGAACGTCGGGAGAGAAATAGAAATGGTCACCACCGTCAGGTTCTTCATCAACGTGTTCACGTTATTGCTGATGACACTAGCACGGGCATCCATCATGGATGTCAAAATGTTTGCGTAGATTTCAGCCTGTTGGAGACTCTGGCGATTTTCAATGACGATATCATCCAGCAGTTCTCGTTCGGCTTCAGTCCAGTTCAAGCTACGGCCAATCTGCAATTTCTTGAGCAAGGTATCGTTACTATTAAGGGAACTGACGTAGTAGATCAAGCCCTTGTTCAAGCTAAACATGGAAAGCAGGTACTTGTTTTCCAGAGAAGTACGCAGTTTCTGTTCCAGTTCATCGTTGATGCGATTGATAATCTTCAGGTGTTCGTTAAAGTGATAGATGGCGTAGCTCAGCACCTTAAGTACGAAGGTGTTCAAGCTGTCTATCTTGGAGAAGCGCTTTTCATCGGTAATAGGAATGTCGGAGTCCGTCAGGAGCAGCACCCAGTCCTTGAAGATGAAGATACCGAAGGATTCTACACGGAACTGGAAATTGTCCGCCGCAGAATAGTTCTTGGGCTTCTTAAACACGATGGTGGTAAAGTCATCGTCGTATTCTATACGGGAAAGTTCGTCAGAGTCGAATGCAGACGCAATGGTATGCTCAGTGATTTCATATTCCTTAACCAGCACGCTTCGCTGTTCCTGGCTAAGAGAACCCATCATAACGATGTCTGCCACTTCTTCGTTCGGGGCACTAGCGAGGCGCCCTGATTCGATTTTGTAGTACTTCTTGAGCATAGAGCCCCCTTGATCGAACGGTGGTAAATTTAGTAAATGTCGCAAAAGAAAAAGGCCCGGGAGCAGTCCCGAGCCACTTTTCTTTACACGTTTTACCTAGTGTTTACAAAACGTAAACCTCAGTTATACACCGCCCTTGAAGCGCTTGGAGTACCAGAGCACGAAGGGAGAGCAAACGCAGACGGAAGAGTAGGTACCGATCAGAACACCGAACACCATCACGAGACCGAAGTCACGGATAGAGGAACCACCCATCACAGCAAGCACCAAGCAGACGAACAAGGTGGTGAGAGAGGTGATCACAGTACGGCTGAAGCACTGGTTGATAGAGCTATTCAAAGTCTGGTCAAAGTTGCTGGTGCCATAAACGTTGGTGTTTTCACGAACACGGTCGAACACCACGATGGTATCGTTAACAGAGTAACCAATCATGGTCAAGAGGGAAGCGATCAAAGCACCATCGAAGGAAAGGCCAAAGATGGAGATGAAGCCCAAGGTAATGATGGAGTCGTGGACGAGGCCAACCACTGCACCGATACCGAAGCCAAGGCCCAGCTTACCGAAGCGGAACCACACATAGAGACCGATGGCGAGCCATGCAAGAATGATAGCCATGATGGCATCGTTACGGAGTTCCTTACCGATGGTCGGACCAACGCTATCCTTAGCAACGATTTCAACCTTCTGGCCGGCCTTTTCGAAGGCTGCAGCCATCTTGGCTTCGAACTGAACATCGTCGGATGCACGCATGCTAATCTGGTAGGAGTTAGCAGAAGTTCCACCCAAGGAGCGAACGCGGGTACCGGAGATGCCAGCGTCAGAGAGAGCCTTGGTCAAGTCGTTTTCGTGCTTGCCGTCATCCTGGTACTGGACAGTATAAACCTGACCACCAGTGAAGTCGATGCTAAAGTCGAAGCCCTTGATTGCAATGGATGCGATACTTGCAACGATAAGAACGAGGGAGAGCAGTTTGAACTTGCCGCGGTTGGGAACGATTGCAAGGTTTGCATTATTGAGAGCCTTGAAGCCGCCACCGATAGAGAGAGTGGTTGCGTCACGCTTAGCAAGCTTGAAGTCGAATACAGCGCGGGTAACAGTAAGTGCGCAGAACAAAGAGGTGATAATACCGATCATCAAGGTAAGACCGAAACCCTTAACGGAGCCGGTACCAATCTTGTAAAGGATGAGAGCGGTAAGAACGGTAGTCAAGTTGGAGTCGAAGATGGCGCTGAATGCGCGTTCGTAACCCTTGGCCACTGCGGCACGAGCGGTAAGACCAGACTTGATTTCTTCACGGATACGTTCGTAGATAATAACGTTGGCGTCGAGAGACATACCCAGCACCAGGATGAAGCCTGCGATACCAGGGAGAGTCAGGGTAGCGCTGAAGACGGACATCACTGCTGCAGTGACCAAGGTATTGATGATCATACCGAGGCTAGCAATGAAACCGCCGAGACGGTAGTAACCCACCATGAAGACCAAGCAGAGTACGAGACCGACAGCGCCGGAACCGAAGCCCTGAACAATGTTTTCTTCACCGAGGGTAGCACCCACGTTACGGCTTTCGATGATCTTCATGGGAGCCTTCAGGGCACCGGCACGAAGCACTACAGCCAAACGATTTGCTTCAGCCATGTCATCGAGACCGGTAATCTGAGCTTCGCCATTGGGGATACGGTCGCGAATGACCGGAGCAGAGATAACCTGGTTGTCGAGAACGATAGCCATCTGCTTGCCAATGTTTGCGGCAGTTACGGCAGAGAACTTCTTAGGACCGATACCGGAGAACTTGAGGCTAACAGCGACTTCACCGGCATTGGTACCATCGGAAACACGGTACGGACGAGCGTCAGCCACATCGTCACCACCCATTTCAGCACGACGCTTCAGGAGGTAGAGACGCTTTGCCTTGATCTTGGAATCGCGCTGGATTGCTTCCAGACCGCTACCAAAGGCGAAGTTAACGTCGCGAGGAATGAGCTTCTGGACACCTTCAGCTTCAAGAAGCTTCTTGACCTTTTCCACATTTTCTTCAGCGATGAAACCACCGTTACCGAAGTTCATGTAGTAAGCGGAAAGAGCGGTACCGACTTCGCTTGCCAGTTCGGCGGCTGCAGGAGCGGTTTCCACAACGGAATCCTTAGCCGGTTCAGCGGCAGCAGTCTTACCAAGGAGTTCGTCGTCAGAAAGAGCCTTGGCGGTATCAGCAGCAGGAGCGGCAGCGGCAGTAGTGTCGGCCACAGCAGAATCGGAAGCTACGATATCGGTGGTCTGACGAGTCAGATACTGGTCGATGAGCTGCACAACCTGGAGGAACTTTTCGGATTCAGCCAGGATCTTGAATTCCAGCTTGGCGGTAGAACCAACCAGGGACTTAGCAGTGGAGTCATCCACACCTGCCAGTTCAACCAAGATACGGTCATCGCCGCTGGGGGAAATCTGCGGTTCAGAAAGACCATACTGGTCAACACGGTTACGAATGATTTCAAGGGATTCTTCCTGAATATCCTTGATGTCTTCGTTCTTGAGACCGGACTTGTCGATTTCAAGGGTAATGGAGGTACCACCAGCAAGGTCCAAACCGAAGTTGATGGACTTTGCACCCATCTTCGGATTTTCCTTGAGGAAGGTCTTCTTTTCTTCACCAGACTTGGAGTGAACCTGGATAGAGGGCCATACAGTGTAGGCCGAAAGAATAATGACGAGGAGAATGATAAATTCTCGCATGCCGAATCTGTTCTTGTTCATTTGTTATCCCTTAATATAAAGGCACTATATATCTAGTTGGGCGCAAAGATAGTAAAACACGGGGAGTGTGTTTCATCGGGAGCGTACACTTTAAGGCAAATAGAAGCCTTACCCAGTCTACGTTCAACGGAAAAACCGCCATTATGGGGAATTATGGACATTTCCCCATGCCTCAGAGCCTCGCTGGACTTTCGAAGCGCAACCAACTCACGAATCCAATCATAAATCGGGTTCTTTTGCAGCGTTTTAAGGTTTTCCCAAGGTATTGTCCGACGATTATCCGGATCCTTGCCTCCCCTAAGGCCCAATTCTTCGCCATAATAGACGCAAGGGGCGCCCGGCATAAAGAAAAGCAGCGCAAAGGCAAGCCTAATCCTCGCCTCATCGGAGCAAGGCTGGTTCATCATGCGGCTGGTATCATGACTACCCAGCAAGTTCATGGGAATATCGCCAGCAGGCAACTGTCCCTGATTACTGTAACGGAACTGCGGGAAGGCGCCCTTAAGACGGGAGCAGAATTCTTCGGTAGAAATCGGATTTTCATCAAAGAGGTAAGCCATTACCGCCTTGCGGAACATATAGTTCATGACGCCATCGAACTGGTCGCCCATAAGCCAACGGGAAGGTTCGTCCCAAATTTCTCCCACAATGTAGGCTTCCGGATTGACAGTCTTCACGCGGCGGCGGAATTCCTGCCAGAAACTGTCATCATCAATTTCATTGGGCACATCCAGGCGCCAGCCATCGATACCGCGCTTCATCCAGAATTCGCCAACGCTGAACAGGAATTCCCTCACATCCGCATTGTCCGTATTGAACTTCGGAAGGGCGGGCATCCCCCACCAGCATTCGTAATTGGGCTTTCCAGAGTAGGCACGCAAGGGCCATCCCTTCACATGGAACCAATCCACATAGGGCGAGTTCTTGCCCAGTTCCATCAGGCTGTTGAACTGAAAGAACCCGCGAGAGCAGTGATTGAACACACCGTCAAGAATCACTCGAATTCCAAGCCTGTGGGCCTTCTTGATAAAACGGTCAAAGTCCGCAAGCGTACCGAGAACGGGATCAATCTCAAAGTAGCCCACCGTGTGATAGCGGTGGTTGGAATTGCTCTTGAAAATCGGGCAAAGGTAGATGGCGTTTACACCAAGGCCAGCGATATACGTTAGTTTGTCTTCAATGCCGGCAAGGTTTCCGCCATACATGTTTTCGCGGGTCGGCTTGGCAGACCAATCCACAAACTTACCGACCGCCTCGTACCGCGGGGAACGGCAAAAACGGTCAGGAAAAATCTGGTAGAAGACCGCGTCCTTGACCCAGTCAGGCGCAAAGGATTTCATAGGCATAAAAAAAATCCGGGGGTCAAGCCCCCGGTACTGTTAAATCTTCCAGAGAGGACGACGCTTACGGGCATCCACCAGCTTACGGATGTCGGAACCGAGAGATGCGTAATCCATCAGTTCGTCTACGGAGCAAGGCATGCGGTAGCACCAGTTAGCACCGCCTACAGTACCCGGAATGTTCACGCGTTCAGCCTCGGGAGCAACCTGGGAAAGGCTTGCAGACAAGGCGAAGAAATCCTGAACAGGGGGAATGCAGAACAGGCTGTTGGTGGAGAACACATGAGTCAAGATAGTCCTTGCCACAGACGGGGTGATTTCTGCAGGTGCAGATCCCGGCAGGTGAGCGTGAGACCAGTAGAGGTCACGGTCGAAGTCAGCTTCGTTCCAAAGGCCGCGAAGGCTGGAGGTATCGTGGCAACTGGTAGTGCAAACAGAAAGCCTCGGATATTCATCCATGTCGTAATACGGAGAATAAGGAACATTCCAGTTACGGGCCCAGCGTTCAATACGCAGAGAAAGAATGTTCAGCTTGTTCAAGACGGTAGGCACGCAGTTAGGCACAGCACCCAAGTCTTCGGCACAAACCAGCATGTCGGTTTCGTTTGCGAGAACAGACAGGAGCTTGGTTGCATTCTGTTCCCAGAGACCATTCTGGGCATCTTCGTTGCGCTTGATAATTTCCTGAAGTTTCTTCTGTTCGTATTCCGGCAAGGTGTGAAGCACCGGCTGGTTGTACCAATACCAGAAGGGATAGAAGGTATTCTCGTCACCAGAAGGAATGAACACACGATTCCAATAAACCTTCAGCAAGCCATCCTTAGCGGACTGGGGCTCATCAAGAGCGACGATTGCTTTTTCGCAGCTGTATTCAGGCTTGAGGATGAAACGGTCAAATTCGTTAGGCAGATGCTCGAAGTAAAGGGCAACCAAACGTTCCGTATCATCACCAAGGAATTCGCGAAGCTGATCCACAGAGCAATTGGGACGGCGCAGATATTCCAAGGTTTCGCGACAGAAGCCTGCTTGTTGGAGTTCACCAAAAGTAATAGGCAGGCAGGGGTTGAAACGGCCCATAATGCCAGTAACTTCGCACTGGGGAATGGACCAGATACGGAAGAAGCCGAGCACGTGGTCAATGCGGTAAGCATGATAGAACTTGCTGGCTTGAGCCAGACGACGACGCCACCAGGCAAAATTATCCTGTTCAATAACATCCCAGCGATAAGTGGGGAATCCCCAGTTCTGGCCGCTGTAGCTGAACATGTCAGGAGGAGCACCGGCACGGTCATCAAGAGAGAAGAACTTACGTTCGGACCATACGTCGGCACTGTCTTCGTTAATAAGAATAGGAATATCACCCTTCAGGCGAAGACCCATCTTGGAGACTTCAGTAACCGCAGTATTGAACTGCATTTCTGCAACACACTGCATCCATGCCTGGAACAGGCAGTCCTTGGCATACTTCTTCCAAAGCTTTTCGATGTCGCTTTCAGAAGGATCGCGATGTTCGGACCAATCCTTCCAGCAGGATTCACCGTTCATGGCCTTCAGAGTACAGTAAACACAGTAGGGCTTAGCCCAGACGTTTTCGTCGATCCAGCGGCTAAGAACCTTGTTCTTCTTGAGGGTTTCGTAACGGTTGTCAAAAATCTTGCGCAATATGGAGCGTTTCCAAGTGGAGATCTTATAATAGTCGATCTTTCCCAACTTTTCGAATTCAGCCTTACCATCCTGAATTTCTTCTTCGAATTCAGAGGATCCGTTCACCGACTGGATGTTGATGAACACAGGGTTCAAGGCAAAAGCACTACGAGCGCTATAAGGACTGGATTCTGCGCCAGTATCGTTGACAGGCAACAACTGGATAATGTTCAAATCGCAGAACTGAGCCCAGCGAGCAAAGGGGATCAAGTCCAGGTATTCACCGATACCGATGCTCTGCTTGCTGTAAAGACTGAAAAGAGGAACGGCTACGCCGCTTTGAAAGAAAGATAAATCACCATATCGCATGGCGAAAAAGTAGCATAATTTGCGACATTTAGGACAACAAATGTTTTATTTGGCCGCGTATATCCCCCGTTCTCCACAGATATGAGACCTACATCACGGTCAACACCTTTATATATTTAGGCTATGAGTTACGAATGTCGAAACCTTAGAGGAACCTTTTGCGTAAAGCGAAACATAGAATGCGACCCCGGCGCCAAGGGTTGCGTGTTAAGAGGACGCTTCGTATTCCCCTTTAGCGAGTCCGCCCAGGGCAAGGGCAGCGCCCAACCCGCCAACAAAAGGCAACAACTTTTCAAGGAAAAGTAACTCAGCAAAAAAAGCCGAGACCATCAAGTCCCGGCTTTTAAATTTTTCTTTGCCGCGTATATGTAATACGTAAGGGCGTGAGTGACGATGTTATGCGCCTGCGTAAATTCGCGTCTCCAAAAATTTAATCAAGTATTACCAAGCAGAACAAGGAACGAACGCCCGTAGCGTATATGTAATACGTGAGGGCGTAAGTGACGATGTTATGCGACGGTAAGACGCAGATTAAATCATTCGAAGAATTTCTTGAGTAGTCTGCTCCGCAAAGGTATTATCTTGTACGAAACGGCGCACTTCCTGAGGATTGATGCGAGCGTATTCGGACAAGGCACGACCAATACCGTTACGGATATAATAGTCGTCATCCTTGGCGCAGGTCAGGCAGAACTGACGGAGCAAAGGCCAATCGGTGCGATCCTTGTACTGAATCTGGAAAATGATAGCACTGCGACGAACCCACACATTGGGGTCACGAATCCAAGATGCAATCTTAGTACGAAGGGCCGGCAGACGGAGAGCCAGGTCGCCAAGAATACAGGCAGCCAAGGTATCTACCGTATCGCGCCAGGCACGGGTCTTGATAAGCTTCTTGAGGAAGGACAAATGCTGACCGCCCAAAAGACCGCGATGACGGAACAAGTAGTCGCAAGCGGCATACTGGATTTCACGATAGGGCTGTGTCCACATGTCTTCGACACGGGCAACCAATTCGTCGCCATCCTTAGGGGGGTTCTTGTCAAACAAAGGATAAGTCACTTCACGGCGAGGAACCAGTCGAATTCCAAGGAAGTCGAACTGCTCTCTAGCCTTCTTAGCCATTTCATGTGCTTCCTCCTCATTGGAGATCGCACGGAGCGCAAGTAATATGTCTTGTGTAAAACGAAGCATTGTGTGCCAAAAATAACCCTAAAAGAATTTTTTTTCTAGACCTTGACAAACACTTTTTTTCATTTTTTTTGAAGGCCGACACATTTTTTACATCAAAAAAACAATTTTTACTCTTGACAAATGAGAGTTTCCCCTTATAGGAGCAGCCCTCAGCCCCACAAACCCAAACAAATTAATAAGAAAGTTTGATAAAAAAAGAAATAGGAGGGAGCCTGGGGCCGCGCTCATATATCACAACGGCGGGGTGGGAGTCTGGGGGCGGGGCGGCAGCCCCGCATCCAGAAACAAAAAGACCTCTCAAACGAGAGGTCTTTTTGTTTTACTTTTTAGAGGCAACGATCAGACTCGAACTGATGAATAAGAGTTTTGCAGACTCGCCCCTTACCAACTTGGGTACGTCGCCAAAAGTGAGACACAATATAGGTAAACATCCTCATTATTTCAAGGGGATTTCCTTCAAAAAACGATATTTTTTATTTTTTCATCGTCATGTCCAGCAATTTAAAGACAAGGTTCCTAGCCAAACTGGCCGCATGGTGGATGCGCAGCCTGCGAATACGGGTCACGTTCCCCCAGGATTTCCGACCAGGCATTCTTGGCCTATGGCATCAGGACCTCCTTGCCAGTGTCGCCACGTTCAAGAACCAAGGCGTACACATCCTGGTTTCGGAATCCGGCGATGGCGAATTTCTGACCATTGCCGCCCAGGACCTAGGCTACAAGGTCTCCCGAGGCTCCGACACCCACGGCGCCACCAACGTAAGACACCTGCTAACCTCCCTAAAGCAAGATGTTTTTGCGGGAATGGCGCTAGACGGCCCTAAGGGGCCCGCCCGACAGGTAAAGCCTGGTTCCATCTGGCTATCCAAGTCCAGCGACCGCCCCCTTTGGCATATACAGCCCAAGTACGGCGCCCACATAAGGCTTAAAACCTGGGATAACTTTATCATCCCGTTGCCACTGTCATCTATTGACGTTCAAATTAATTATCTTTGCACCGAAAATACAACGCTACCAAAGTGATGTAACTTATAAAAAGGAAAATCACCGTGATCTTATTACCTCCGAAATTTGTGGCCTTCGACCTTGAAACTACAGGCCTCAACAACCAGAAAGACGAAATCATTGAAATCGGTGCAGTCAAGTTCACCGTCGAAGTAAAGGCCGGCAAGGTCGTCCCCAAGCTGGAGAAGGAATTCCAGACCTTCGTCAAGCCCAACATGATGATTCCCGCCGAAGCATCCAGCGTAAACCACATTTACGACAAGGACGTTCAAGACGCTCCGGCCGTCGGCGACGCCATCAAGGCATTCACCGCCTTCTGCGGACAGTCCTCCATCCTGATTGCGCACAACGCAAACTTTGACGCCAGCTTTTTACGCGTCGCCTACCAGAAGAATCCGCAAATCATCCCCGGCAACCCGGTTGTCGACAGCCTTGCCATCGCCAAGGCCATCCTTCCCGAGGCAAGTTCCCACAAGTTGGGTATTCTCGCCAAGATGTTTGAACGCCGTGGCGAAATCGGCATGAAGATCGAGTCCGACAAGGCTCACCGCGCCGTCTACGACTGCGAAATGCTGATGGAAGTCTTTGTCGCCCTGCTCCGCCGCCGCTTCAAGGAAAAGGACTGGGAAATGGCAGAAATCATGAAGAACATGGAAAAGTACAAGGGTACCGCCCAGTTCTTGAACAAGTAACGAATCGCTACATTCATGTTTTCATAAAAAAAGCCCGAGTTCATCGGGCTTTTTCACATTATTGACAGGGTTGCAAGCCACTAGTTCAACCGACGCAATCCCAGAAAATACGCGGGCTA
The DNA here is from genome assembly GCA_024398965.1 of Fibrobacter sp. Taxonomy (NCBI): domain Bacteria; kingdom Pseudomonadati; phylum Fibrobacterota; class Fibrobacteria; order Fibrobacterales; family Fibrobacteraceae; genus Fibrobacter; species Fibrobacter sp. The sequence continues at coordinate 10,152 of JAKSIF010000001.1, forward strand.
CGACAGAATCACCGCTAAGCGTAAGAAAACCTATCAACAAAATGTAAACAATCGTTTAAATACAGAAAAGACCACCTAGCGGAGGTTAATTCCGTTAGGCGGACTTTTTAAAGTCTAAACTCTACAAGATAGAATTAGATGCCGAGTTCGCGAGCAACAGCCTGGATACCGCGCTTATTGATGGTGCGGAGACCAGCGTTGGAGATGCGAAGGGTGACCCAGCGGTCTTCTTCGGGGATGTAGAAGCGCTTCTTCTGAAGGTTCGGCAGCTGCTTCATCAACTTCTTGCGGTTAGAGTGGGAAACCATGTTGCCCACGAGACCGGCTTTGCCGGTAACTTCACAAATGCGGCTCATAATAAAACTCCGTTGTTTATAACGAGAACCAATTTTAGAAAAACTTTAGGTTTTCGTCAAGGTGAAAAAGTTAATCTTGTAGGGCCTTTGGCAGGTTAAACTTGGTAGATTCCACCAATTTTACGAAATTTTCGATTTCTACGCCCTCAAATTTCGATTTTATCCAGTCCACAACCTCCTGAACCAGCACCTCAGGAGCGCTCGCGCCACTGGAAATACCCACCACATTGTGGCCATTAAACCATTCCGGCTCAAGGTCTTCCACCGAACCAATCAAGTGGCTGGGGATACCCTGTTCCAGACCCAATTCCATAAGACGGCTGGAATTGGAAGAATTCTTGGCGCCAACAACCAGAAGGACGTCCACCATGGAGCAAAGATCCAGCACTGCGGCCTGGCGGTTGCCAGTCGCATAGCACAGGTCTCCTGCATCGGGCCCGATGATGTCCGGGAATCTGGCCTTGAGAGCTTTGATAATTTCGCGGGTTTCTGCAACAGACAGCGTCGTCTGGGTGATGTAGGCCAGTTCCTTATCTGCGGGAACCTGCACAGAAGCAACGTCAGACTCGTTGCGAACCAAAGAGATGGCGCCCTCGGGAAGCTGCCCCAGGGTACCGATCACTTCGGCGTGACCGGCATGGCCAATCATGATGATATGACGGCCCGCATTATAGTGACGCTTAGCGCTGTAGTGAACCTTGAGAACCAGCGGGCAGCTGGCGTCCAGCACCTGGAGACCGCGCTTTTCTGCATCTGCATAGACGGCCTCCGCCGCACCATGAGCCGAGAAAATCACAACGGATCCGGCGGGGACTTCGTCCAGTTCGTCCACAAAGACAACGCCCTTGCTTCTCAGGGTGTCAACGACGAACTTGTTATGGACGATTTCGTGACGGACGTAAATAGGCGTCCCGAATTTTTCAATGGCCTTTTCCACCACGTGGATCGCACGATCCACTCCGGCGCAAAAGCCGCGGGGGGTTGCAAGAATTACTTTCTTCATTTTAGCAAGTCCTCCAGGAACACCAGCAACTGCTGGTAGGAATTCAAAATCTTCGTCTTTTCGGAATCCAGGCATTCCCGAATCCGATCTTCGGCTGGTAAATCTAGATTTTCAAAATCACTTGCGGATTGAACCTGGGCCACAACACCCTTGCATACCAGCTCATTTACGGCATCTTCATGCCCATTGGCATAAGGGCCCACGCAAGTCGGGACCAGGGCTCGCAAAGGCTCCCAGAAATCATGAATTCCGGGACGGGCGCAGAAGGAGCCCCCGACAACCGCCAGGGAGCTTCTTTCCAAGACCTGGGAAGTCAAGCCGAACTGATTTATCAAGGCCACCGCACCGGGACGAACCTCAGGCCAGTCCAGCACCTTGGCATTTATGGATTTTAGCTCATGACGGAAAAGTTCCACTTCCTCAAGCCGACGAGGCATAAGCACCACAGAACGTTCCCGCAGTTTGCAGTAGCGGAGAATGTCAATCAAGGACTCCCACTCCTCGAAATGAACCGACAGGAACGCCACATCCACATCATTCTTTGCAGGCGAGCCAGAGGCGGTATCATCCGAGCCCTCCTTCGCCCAAGGCAAGAGCTTCCAGTCGCCGCCCACCACAGGAGCAAAGCTCTTTCGATCAACCATATCCATTAGGCGTTCGCGGTCTCCACCAGTCTGCATGCAGGCAAAACCAACGGATGCAAAATCCATCCCCGGAAGGGACCTGCGATAGCGACCCGAAACGAGGGCTACCGACGGTCGAACCGCCGTGCGGGACATAATGGAAAGATACCCCGGCCAAAGTTCATTTTCTGCAAGAATCAGCGCGACGGGCCGAACATTCCGCATAAAGTTGGACATGGCCGCAGGCACATCCGCTGGGGCAAGAGCCACTTCCACAAGGCCCTTTCCTGCATCTTCTAGGTAAGGAAGTACCTCCACCTTTTGTGTTGTCAGCAGGATTCTTGGACAGTTCTTCAGGTCCTGTTTCAAGAAACGGGCCAAATTCAGTAGCATCTTGCATTCGCCAAGACTTGCACCATGCAGCCAAAGATGGGGCCCCTGGTTAGACTCAAGGACCCAAGGGCCATTCAACCGATCGGTCACATGGAACTTGCGATCCAGAGGTTTTAATCTGGTCGACGCCTTAGCGGCCGTACCCGCAAGCCGGCCTGCCATGTTAAAAACGACGGGCGCGACACGGGATGTTTTCAGCCGAACAATCAATTTATCCTTTAACTCAGATAGCATCGTTACACCAGCTTTCGAAGGACGATAATGAAAATACAGAAGAGAAGCCAAAGCCAGGTGCTGGCGTCGGCCTTGAAGGCCGCCTCGAAGGAACGAGGCCTAAATTCCACGGAGGCAGAACTTTCTTTTTTCGCCCCTGGAGATTGGGACAGACGCGGGAAAAAAGCGGGAGTCTTCTTTGCCCACTTGCGCCAAACATCACCAAAACGTTGTTCTAGATAACGGTCTTCCATCCTGGACAGAAGGATTTCGAATACGACAAGAACCAGCACAGGCAAGGCGGCGACAGGCGTAAAGCCAAGATGCAATAGCATTAAGGAATAGGCGACGCCCGTATTGGAAACGTAAAGAGGATGGCGGATTCTGGAGTACACGCCGTCCATGACTAGGCGGTCAGCATCGTGAGCGTAGCCCCGGGTGTGTTCCCCGATGGAGCGACGGGCCTGAACTCGCAAGACAACGGAAGACAAAAAAACAGCAGCCGGAATCAACACTCCGAAGAAAATGTCGTCGTTAAAGAGGGCGCCTGGATGTTCCAAAATGCGGGATGCGTTCGTCCGAGGCAGCGGCGCAGCAGGCATAGCAAGGACAGCAATCCCAAGGGCAGCAAGAATCCAACCGCGGTAGGCGTAGAGTTTACTCAAAATGAACCTCATTGAATCGGGCTGTCAGGCCTGGCGAAAGGACGTCGTGACTAACGACAACAACCCACTTGCCCAGCTGTTCGGCTCCATCAAGGAACGCAGCAAGAAGCGGTTCACGGTCAGCAAGAGCAATGGACGCGAAAGGCTCATCCAGAAGAATTATTTTGGACGATGAGGCTAAGGACCAGAGCAACGCCACACGGGAGCGTTCACCGCCAGAAAGCCCCGACTTGTCCAAGAGCGGAAGGACATTGGCAAACTGGGCGAAGGATTGCACCGGCTTATTTTCTGCGGAACCGGCGGCTGTCGCCAAAAATTTTTTCAACATCCGCCTGGGAGGAAGTTCCAAATCCTGCGCCACAAAGAAAACATCACGGAACACAGCGCCCTCGGATCCATCCCAAAGTTCCAGGCCAGCAAGCAACCGAAGAAGCGTTGACTTGCCTACCCCATTCCGGCCGCGAACAAGCACCGGTTTTTCACGGTTCCAGGCTATGTTCAAATTTTCAAAAACAGGATGGTCGGAACCGTCATATCGGAACGAACCTTTTGACACCAGTTCAAAACAAGGATTCGTCGCAGGATCCGATTTGCTTGCCGAACTTTCCCCCGAAACACGGGTTTCAAGTTTTTCAAAATCCTCAAGAACATGAATAGCGCTGACCGCAGACCTAAACTGAGGCATAACACGGGCGCATTCCTTCACAGGCTTATAACTAAGTAGAACTGCAGAACAAAACAGGACAAGCCCCGAGCCGTCCATCCATCCCTTCGAAATCAGAATGGAGCAGAAGGCAAGAACCAAAACCATGGCCACCACGGATACGGATTCTGTCACAAGGGAAAGACTGTTTTTCTTAACGGAGTTGCTCGCCCCATGATCACGAAGGTGCCGTACCTGCGTCAGCAATTCCTGGGACATCTGGGAACGTTCATCCTTAGAGCTCCACTGGCGGAACAAACGACGGGCAAGAAGCAAATCTCCTCGGAATTCAGAGCGGTCACGCAGCAGGGATTCTTCTACAGGGCCCAGCTTGTGCAACTTTCGTTGCAGCACGGCAACCACAGGAACAACAATAACGAAAAGAAAAACCGTCAACTGCCACGATATGTACAGAAGGACCGGCAAAAACACAGCCAGTTGCAACACTGCCTGGACAGCCTGAAATAGGACCGAACCGTTATTTTGCAAAACCAGGACGGATTCGTAGGCAGACTCTACCTGACGCTCCCCCGACCTTGTATGAAAGTTCCTGGGATGTAGCAGCCGAAGGCGATGCAGAAACCAAGCCATGACTCGAGATCCTGCCGTAAAGACCCAACCTTCAGACACGCGAATCTTTGCAGAAAGAAAACAAAGACGCAGGGCGGTAAGCGCAAGCATAAGAACAACCCAGGTCCACAAGGGGAAATTTTCCTGGCCGGACAGAATTCCCATGAACTGACGAATTCCCCAAAGTACGGCAGCGTCTGCCCCGCTAGCCAACAAAGCTAGGGGCAAAAAACGCAAAATTCCGCCTAAAAGGGATTTTTTCAGCCATTTACACAGGAACATCAGGGCAAATGTAATTTTTTTTGATTCAGCCCCCTTTACAGAAATCAATTCCTTACCTATATTTGGCCTACCTAAACGCCTCCATCGTCTAGTGGCCCAGGACTCGGGATTTTCATTCCCGCAACAGCGGTTCGAAACCGCTTGGAGGTATTAAGTAACTTAGAGTTGGTCGTTTGCAGTCTCGTCTGGGCGATGAAACGAGATCAAAGCTAGGTTTAAAACATACGCCTCCATCGTCTAGTGGCCCAGGACTCGGGATTTTCATTCCCGCAACAGCGGTTCGAAACCGCTTGGAGGTATAAAAAGGCTCAGTCGAAAGACTGAGCTTTTTTATTAACCGCGTCAAAAGGTTGAAAAAGAGGAATCCGAAAGGGTTCCGCTTTTATTTACAACAAAACATGCCGCAAGACAAAGTTCTTTGTTATTCAACGAATAACTACATTGTATCCTATTAGGAGGATACATGAAACAGTCTTTTACCACAATTCTGTTACTTTTCATATTCAGCCAACTCTGTTTCGCAGCAGGTTCAGAAAAAAGGCGCGTGGACATCTACGTCGACGAAGACCTATACAAAGACGCTGAAGTCCTGGACGCCATAAAAAATTACGCAGGCATCGTCGAAACGAACCACAACGTCGCAATCGACATCAAGTCATTCCCCGCAGCCCTAGTCCTCAACAACAACCTCCAGTTTGAACAAAACAGCACCGCCGAAGAACTGAAGGGAGAAATCAAGAAATCCTGGCAGAAGGAAGACGCCCTCCCCCTAGCAGGAGCAATCCTTATCGGCAATCTCCCCTATGCTGAAATGGAATACTTCGTCCGAGAATCCGACGGCTATCCAGCACAATCCCTAGACGAATCCATCATGCGCTATCAGGTCTGGACAACAGATTTGTTTTACATGGATCTAGACGGCGAATGGAAAGATGAAATCACAGGCGTCAATTGCGGTCACGAGCAGCCTTGTTCCAGAATTACCGCCGGCAGCAACGGCATTTACGACAGGCATTATAGCAAGAGCGGCGTTCTTGGTACAGACGATTTCGAAATCTGGGTCACCCGAGTTAATCCCTACGGCGAAGCCCGAAAGCAATCCAACTTTGGATGGCAACAGCAACTCCAGAATTACACAACCGAGTATTTCCCTGAAGTAAAGGCCATGACCCTGCGCTGGCTTGACAAAGCTTACAAGCAACAGACAAAGACCACGCCCCGCTCCGACAAGGTGCTGTTTTCCTATTCTAGCCACAGCACCCTACGAGATAGCGACTTTCCCGTCATGAACTTCATTAGGGATTTTTCAAATCTTTACAACAGGACCGACATCATAGCCCAGTCCACCAAGGAACCTTACCTCCAGTCCATTACCGAAGATTATGACTGGTCCTTATTCATGGGACACGGCGCCGCAAAATTCATCAATAACGGAGCATCCATAACCGACTTTGACGAGCCACTCACAGTCAATGCACGATTCTTCTATTTCGTTGCATGCAACACCATGCGTACGGTTAGCGAAGACGGCCTTTCCTACGACAGAGCCTTTGGATATGACCATATCTTTAGGACGTTGGATGGAGGCGTCACTGCTTTTGGATACACAAAGAATTCCGGTGGATACCAGGATGACGAATCCTTCTACAGCCACTTAAGTGAGGACCTGGTCGGCGATGCCTTCCTCAAATGGGTAAACCATAGAACCCTGGTATTTGACAAATCTAGATATCCACAGGAAGTGTACGACTGGTTTTACGCAGCTTCCCTTATTGGCGACCCCTTTATCAAAATAGAGGCCAAGCACAAAGATGCGAAATTGGATTCCGTTCCGCAAAACGTCGCCATTTACGCGACCAACGATATACATATTGGAGGAACCTGTTACGATCTGTCTCAGGGACCCAAAGGTAGATGCAGTATCGTTAACGACAATAACGACACAGAATCAATGTTCGCCACCCACATCTGGGGAGACGCAGACGTGGGGTCAATCTATGTCCGCGAAGGATTCATGCTGGACGACAACGCGAAAGTCAAGAACGTTTCCATTTACAACACCTACCGAGAAGCAGACCTTTTCGTAAAAGACTCCGCCCAATACGACGTGATATCCTTTATTGCCCCCCAAAGTTGGAATCCCGAAATCAATCAAGAGGAACCGATAAAAGATTTCTCCGTATTCAATTGCTTTAGTGAAACTGTGGATAGCGTATACACACTCACCGATGGGGAATGCATCCACGACCTTGTAGTCAATCCCAAAGGAAAGGTTATTTTCCCCTCTGGAAAATTCTATGTAGGAACACTAAACATGAAGGAAGATTCCGGTTATAAACTTGAAAACGAAGACCAGCCCTCCATACTCCATGTAGGACGTCTCATTGGTTGGAACGGAGAGTACGCCGGATCCGATTACGAAAATGCGGCAAGCAACTTCAAGCTCGTTCTTCACAACACCACAGGAACCATCCACCTTGAAAATAATTTCATCGGTTCCATATATGCGCCCCAGGCCACCCTTAACTTTATCCAGAAAACGAACAACTACGGAACATACTACGCAAGAGATATTTCTCTCCACGAAAACGCAGCCATCTACTTTGTGCCACCTAGTCCGGCCTTAGATTCTCTCAACAAGGAAAAGAACGTGATTACCACAATCAACGGAAGTCACGCGCTCGGCGATCACAAGATTACCGCATTCAACAAGAATACTATCAGCTTCATCGCCAATAAAACGGGAACGTACAAGGTCCAGGTCATGAGCGTTGACGGAAGCACAGTGGCTTCACTTGACGTAAACGCCCATATAGGAATCAACAACGTCAGCTGGAATATAAGAAATGCGGCCAAGGGACGCTACTTCGTAAGCGTCAAGCAGGGAGACTTTTCCGACAGCCGGATATTTACCTTGAAGTAAAAAAAACGGGCGCCCTCTCGGGCGTCCATTTTTTTTCAAGGAGGGTGAGGGATTCGAACCCTCGGTCCTGTGACAGACTCCGGATTTCGAGACCGGCCCAATCGACCACTCTGGCAACCCTCCGAGTTTGACCCAATTTAGTATAATATTTTCTGATTGTCTATTTATCCAATCTCTTTTCGCAGCTTTGCTGCGAGGAGGGTGAGGGATTGACAAAGCTTTCACTTCGTTTCAAGCTTTGCCCTTCGGGTCCGGCCGTTGCCCGGATCTCAAAACTTGCATGTTCGCCTTCGGCTCTCGCAAGTTTTGTCGAACCCTCGGTCCTGTGGCAGACGACCGATTTTGTGACCGGCCCAATCGACCACTCTGGCAACCCGACCAGTTTTGCGCAATGTCGTAAATACAAAAAGGAAGGTCAACAGACCTTCCTCTTCAACAGATTTATTCATTCGACCCCTCGCGAACGAAGGGTGGCGCACTTCATTTTAGCTATTGGCCAGAGCTTCTTCCACTTCCTTGCGGAGGGGAATGGAAGGCACGGCGCCGGGGCGGCTTACTGCAATGGCTGAAGCGCGGGCACTCATGCGAAGAGCCTGAGCAACGGGCATGCCTTCTGCGAGACCTGCCAAGAAGTACCCGGTGAAGGTATCGCCGGCGGCAGTGGTATCCACAGCCTTCACGGGGAAGATGGGCTGGAACACCTTTTCGTCGCCATCGCTATACACTGCACCGTCCTTACCCAGGGTAAGCACAATGCGAGCCTTGGGGAAACGCTTGCGCATTTCAGCCAGGATTTCGTCGGGATCCGTCTTGCCGGTAACCTGATTGCCTTCTACCTCGTTCAGCAGGAAGATGCTGATCTTGGTCATGTCCACCGCATCCAACTTTTCGTTGAAGGGAGACGGATTCAAGGCAATCTGCATTCCCTTTTCAAAAGCCTTGTCCACAATGTAGGGCAGCATATTCACTTCGTTCTGCAGCAACAGAATGTCGCCTGCGTCAAAGTGGCTAAGCACGTCGTCCACATATTCCTGAGTTAGGCGCTGGTTTGCACCACCGTACAGCAGAATGCTATTCTGGGCGTTCTTGTCAATCTGAATGATGGTGTGACCGGTCTGGTCATCCACCTTGGCAATGTATTCGCCGTGAACGCCGTATTCCTTACAGGCATCCAGGAAAGGCTGGCCATCTTCCCCAATCATACCGCCCTGATAAACTTCCACACCAGCCTTGGCCAAAGCCACAGACTGGTTCATGCCCTTGCCGCCAAGATAATGCTTGACAGCGCCGGTAGCTTCCGTTTCGCCAGGAAGGATAATGTGGTCCACGCTATAGACGTGGTCAAGATTCATGGAACCAATGTTTAGAACTTTCATGACGCCGCCTTTACTTGCCTGCATTTTCTGCAGTGACCAAGGTAACCTTTACCGGAATGTTCTTTGCAACGGTCTTGCCGTTACCCAATTCGGCTGCAGTCTTAACAGCAGTTTCACCAATCAAGCCGGGCTGCTGAGCGATAGTTGCAGCCATGCGGCCAGCCTTGATTGCTTCCACAGCGTCGTCGGTGGCGTCAAAACCAACCACCATGACCTTCTTGCCGGCACCGCTGCTGGCTTCTACTGCGCCAAGAGCCATTTCGTCGTTGGCAGCAAAGACGGCTGCGATGTTGCCTCTGGCCTGGAGCATATTTTCCATAACGCTCATGCCTTCGGTACGGTTGAAGTTTGCAGTCTGGGAAGCAACAACTTTAAGCTTCTTGTCGGCAATGTTGTGGAATCCCTTACCGCGGTCAATGGCAGCAGAAGAACCCATAGTGCCCTGAAGTTCGGCGGTGATAACGCCTTCGCCCAGCTTATCTACAATGTACTGGGTTGCAAGTTCTGCACCGGCAACATTATCGGAAGCAATCTGGCAATCCACTTCCACGCCGTTGATGGCACGGTCCACGCTGATGACCTTCACGCCCTTGGCCATGGCAGCCTTTACGGCACCGGTCAAGGCATCGGAATCTACGGCGTTCACAATCAACACGCTTACATTCTTGCTGACCAAGTCTTCGATGTCACTAACCTGCTTGGAAACGTTGTCGCCAGCGTCAACCACGGTGAGCTTTGCATTCAAATCACCGGCAGCCTTCTTGGCTCCTTCAACAAGAGTAACAAAGAAGGGATTGTTCAGAGTGGAAATGGACAAGCCAATGGAACCTGTAGATTCAGCCTTCTTGGAAGCTGTTTTTTCTTCACCGTCAATGACAATGGCGCAGGCAGAAAAAACCAAAGCCATCAAGGAAGCGAAAAGTAAAGCAATCATTCTTTTCATAGTTCAAATCTCCTTATCTCTTACGGTCAGCAAGCACTGCAACCAAGATCACCACGGCCTTGACCACGCTCTGGTAGTAAGACGTGACACCCAAAATATTCAAGCCATTGTTCAGCACGGCGATAATCAAGACGCCTGCAATGGTGCCTGCGATACGTCCGCGGCCACCGTTCATACTGGTACCGCCAAGGGCTACAGCAGCAATGGCATCCAGTTCGTAACCGCTACCCATAATGGGCTGGGCAGAGTCCACACGGCTAATCATGATAAGGCCAGCCATGGCGCTGAGGAAACCAGAAATCGCATAGACGCTCATCTTGACGCGGTCAATGTTCACGCCAGACAATGCGGCGCACTTGGCGTTAGAACCGGTGGCGTAAAGACGGCGACCGAAAGTAGTATGCTTCAGCATAAAGTACATGATGCCAAAAACAACCACCAGGATTACAATAGGAATAGGAATCTTGAAATCCGGCGCAAAGGTGAAGATGAAATTACCCTTACCCATGGCCTTGAACAAGACGCTATCGCCAGAACTTTCTGCCAAACGAGAAATTGGCTTACCATCAGTAATAATCATGGCAAGGCCGCGATATGCTGTCATGGTAATCAAGGTGGCAATGAAGGGCTGCAAACGGCCCTTGGTCACCAAGAGGCCACTGATCAAGCCAAGGGCAACGCCCACCAGCAATGCCACAGGAACGGCAACAATTACCGGAACACCATGGCCAATCATCTCGGCGCAGACAATGGCGCTCAAGGCAAAAGTGGAGCCCACAGAAAGGTCAATGCCGCCGCTAAGAATCACGCAGGTCATACCGAAGGCAATCAAACCGTTAAAGGATGCCTGACGCAGCAAGTTCAAGAAGTTGCCCGGCTGGCGGAATTCAGGGCTGATGGAGCTGATAATGACAACCAGAATAAGGAGTGCAATGAACACGCCGTATTCCGATAAAAATGCACCAATACTTTTGTTTTCCTTTTTCATTAGAGAGATCCTCCTGTAGCAAGAGTCATAATTTTTTCCTGATCAGCGTCGGCACCGTTGATGATGCCCGTAACATGTCCTTCGTGGACCACCATAATACGGTCGCTCATGCCCAACACTTCGGGCAGTTCAGAGGACACCATGATAACGGCAACACCCTTGGCGGCCATATCATTGATCACGTTATAAATTTCCTTTTTAGCGCCAATATCCACGCCGCGGGTAGGTTCATCCAGAATCAGAATCTTGGGATCGGTATAGATCCACTTGGCAAGAACCACCTTCTGCTGGTTACCACCGCTAAGATTGCCGCATTCATGGTGAGGGCCGAAGCAACGGATACGGAACTCTTCGATACCGCGCTTTACAAGGCTTGCCTGCTTTTCTGCCTGGAGCACGCCCTTCTTGGAGACGATTCCCAAGTTGGTCAGTTCAATGTTTTCGGCAATGCTTTTTTCCAGCAGCAGGCCTTCGGTCTTGCGGTCTTCGGTAATGAAACCGATGCCAGCTTCGATGGCCTGACGGGGATTGCGAATGTAAACTTCCTTGCCCTCGATGAAGATCTTGCCCTTTACGAGAGGCAGATTTCCAAAGATGGAATGCATGATTTCGGTACGGCCGGCGCCCATAAGGCCAGACACGCCCAGTACTTCACCGGCGCGAACATTAAAGCTTACATCGCGGAAAAGCTTTTCGTGGGTAAGGCCCTCTACACGAAGCACCTCGCCGCCGATGGCGTTATTGCGCTTGGGGTAGCGTTCACCAATTTCACGGCCGATCATCATCTTCACCACGTCATCCATGGTGATGTCCTTGATGAACTTGGTATCGATGTAGGTACCGTCGCGAAGGATGGTAATGCGGTCGCAAAGTTCAAAGATTTCTTCCATGCGGTGGGAGACGTAAACGATGGATACGCCCTTCTTGCGCAGGGAATTGATCACCTCGAAAAGAACCTCGGTTTCGCTCTGGGTAAGGGCTGCCGTAGGTTCGTCCATAATCAGGACCTTGGCATCCACCATCAGGGCCTTACAGATTTCAACCATCTGCTGCTGGCCCACGGACAGGTCACTCATGACGGCGTCTACGGGAATATGAACACCCATGCGGTCCATGATTTCCTGGGCCTTGGCGCGCATGGCCTTCTTGTCACAGACGCCAAAGCGGTTGGTAATTTCCTTACCCATAAAGAGGTTTTCTTCTACGGTAAGGTCGAACAAAACGTTCAGTTCCTGATAAATAAAAACGATACCGGCTTCTTCCGCTTCCTTGGGACTATGGTAAATAACTTCCTTACCATCCACATTCACGGTTCCGGAATCGCGGGTGTACACGCCCGTGAGGATCTTCATCAGCGTAGACTTGCCTGCGCCATTTTCACCCATCAAGGCGTGGATTTCACCGTCCTTCAGATTGAACGCGGCGTCTTTTAACACCTGGTTCGTTCCAAAGGACTTGTTAATGCCTTTCATTTCAACATGCATAGAGTATTCCTATCCTCCGATCAGGCAAAAATGCAGCCGGCCTGCAAAATAACATTGGCATAGGGGGTAGTTTCGCCGGTGCGAATTACAGCCTTGCAGGTCTCTGTGCGGGCCTTCAATTCTGCGTGGGGAACATATTCCACTTCCACGCCCGGTAGCAGCTGCAAAACCTGGCTTTCCACCTGGGGATTCTTGGTCTTGATTTCTTCGGCCAAGACGATTTTTTCCACCTTCATATCCTTCACCACTTCGGTCAAGGTCTGCATAAAGGTGGGTACGCCAAATGCCAGGGCCAGGTCAATACGTTCAGTTTCGTCGGGAATGGGCAGGCCACAGTCGCCAATGCAAATGCAGTCCATATGGCCCAAATAACCTAGAACTCTGGAAATTTCACTATTTAGAATACCATTTCGTTTCATTGTACTTAACCTTCTTACCCTCACTTTTTGTGTATTTTCTTGCCGTTTTCTTTGATTTTATGCAAAAAACGAAAGAAACAGATTATTTTCCAAACAATTCTAATATAAGGCAATCTCTGTAAAAAGGTCAGGAGCGATTATTCCATGTTGGAATATGCATTTAATAACCTTTGATTTCGGGGCATGAATTTCTAACTTTGTGCCCACATTTGAGTTAGGTGACCTAACGAACTTCAGGTTTTTTGAGTGCGAGTGCACTTCGGGGCTTATTTAAACGCTTTTTGGCGACGAGATGACGCGGCATGGGCCGCAGATGAAGTTTACGGGTCCCCGAAGGTGATTTATGAAGAATCCTGAAATGCAGGGTGCGGAAGATCGCATCCCCGAAGAGACCATTGACCCCAAATCCAAAATTGCCCGCGAAGCTGATGCCTTCTTGGCAGCCATTGTTGGCGGCGCAGACGAAGATGAGGCTGACGAAGCAGCATTCCTGGCGGTAAATCCGGACGGCATTGTCATTGACGACGATTGCAATATCGTAAAGGCTGGTGCAGAAGCCAAAGCTACTGTCGGCGAAGCTATCGAATTTGTAGACGAAAATTCTACGGAAGAACAACCCGCAGAAGACAAAGCCGACTTTATAGAAACCGAGAAAAAGGAATCTGCCGAGGAATCCGCAATCAAGGAAATCATCGAAGACGCATCCGACGTTGACGAGAACGATGACGACAGTGACGACGCAGAAGACGGCGACGAGGCACTGGTAACTTTTGAAGATCTGGACTTGGCCCCCGAAGTTCTTGAAGCTATCGGCGCCATGAATTACGTGACCCCCTCCCCCATTCAGGCCAAGGCTATTCCCGCATTGCTCCAGGGCGGAAACCTGCTAGGCACAGCACAAACCGGAACAGGCAAGACTGCAGCATTCTCCTTGCCGTTGCTGACCCGCCTGGAATTTAACGGTCACGAAACTTCCATGCTGGTCTTGACGCCCACACGCGAATTGGCCATCCAGGTGGCAGAAGCCATCCAGCAGTTCGCAGCAAAGATGCCCAAGGTCCATGTGGTTCCCGTTTACGGTGGCCAGGATATCGCAGTGCAGATCCGCGCCCTGAAGCGCCAGGCAAACATCATTGTGGCTACTCCGGGCCGTCTCATCGACCACATCAACCGCGGTACCATTACCTTGAGCGGCGTAAAGGCAATCGTTCTTGACGAAGCCGACGAAATGCTGGACATGGGATTCGAAGAGGACGTAGAAACCATCCTGAAGGAAATTCCAGCAGACGCTCAGCGAGCCCTCTTCAGCGCCACCATGCCCAAGAAGGTGAAGGCCATCATCGACAAGTACCTGGGCGAATACGAAGAAGCCTGCATCGAAGGCAAGACCACCACGGTGGAAAACATCCGCCAGCGTTACCTGATGGTAAAGAACGAGCACAAGGTTGAAGCCCTGGCCCGCGTTCTAGAAGGTGAAGAATTTGACGGTGTCTTGATTTTCGTACGCACTAAGCAGAATACTACCGAAGTGGCTGAAAAGTTGGAAAGCCGCGGTTTCAACGTGGCCCCGCTGAACGGAGACCTGGCACAGTCCATGCGAGAACGTACCATCAACCGTTTGAAGATGGGTAAGCTTGACATTGTCGTTGCAACCGACGTGGCCGCCCGCGGTATCGACGTGGACCGCATTTCCCTGGTAGTGAACTACGACATTCCTTTCGACACCGAATCCTACGTACACCGCATTGGACGTACAGGTCGTGCAGGCCGCAGCGGCGATGCAATTCTCTTCATCACTCCCCGCGAAAAGCGCATGCTGAAGATTATCGAACGTGCCACCCGCCAGCCCATCGACATGATGGATATGCCCACCGGCGAAGTCATTAGCGCCAAGCGCGTGGCCGCCTTCAAGGAAAAGGTGAACAGCGTCTTGAGCTACGGCGAACTGGACAAGTTCAAGACCTTGGTCCGCGAAATGGTGGAAGCCGGATGCAACAAGACCAACGGGGTCTTGAACGAAGACGGTTCCGTTACCGAAATTACCGCAGAAGACGTTGCCGCAGCAATCATCAAGATGTATCAGAAGAAGCAGCCCCTGTTCCCGGAATTGCAGCCGCTGGACGCCCCCCGCGAAGCACGCCGCGAAAGGGAACGCGCAGAACGAGGCGAACGCTCCGGCAAGGAAAGGGGAGGTCGTGACTTTATCGGTACGGTATCCAAGGAACGCAAGGAAGGTTCCAACGGCGTCGAAGAAGGCTACCTCCGTTATTACCTTGGCGTAGGCCGCGTCGACCGCGTTACCCCGAAGGATATTGTAGGCGCCATCGCGGGCGAAGCAAACATCAGCAGCAGCAACATCGGACGCATCAAGCTGTTCGACAAGTTCAGTACTGTAGAATTGCCGGAAGCTGTCCCCCAGGACGTGCTGGATATTCTGGCAGGCATTACCATCCGCGGTAACGACGCCCGCTTCCGCCTGATGACAGACGAACCTCCTACTGGCCCTGCCCCGGGAACTCGCCCCCGTGAAGGACGCAGTTTCCATCGCGAAGGCCGAGGCGGATTTGGCCGCGGCAATCGTGAAGAACGTCGTGGCGGTTTCCGCAAGGATCGCGATTTCGGCGGGCGTGACGGCGGACGCGAAGAACGCGGAATCTTCGGGAAAAATCGTGAAGAACGTCGCCGCGAAAAGTTCGGCGAAAAGCCTTTCCGCAAGGACCACGACGAACGGGATTTTGGCGACAAGCCCTTCCGCAAGACCCGCCGCTTCGGAAGACATTAAAAATTCGCAAAAAACATCCGTCAGAAATTCTCAATTGGATAATTTTTACTGCAAATAGTAACGGCTCGCCCAAAGGCGTGCCGTTTTTTCATAAGCAGGAAGGACTCCCACATCAAGGACTCCCGAAATAATATTCCTTGCAAGTTCGGATACATAAATTCGCGAATCATCTACATAACTCACAGGATCCAAAGCAACCTTACGGGCTATAATCAAACACAGCCCTTTTCCAAGGTTCACGTTTTTTCGATTGGACTGATTTAAAGTTTCCCCATATTTACTGAAAATCGCTTCAGCAGCCTTAAGTCCATCCAATAGATCCTGAACATACGAGATTTCCTTTGTAAGCGATTTTACACCAAGCTGCTTGATATTTTTCGAAAATAGTGTCGTAGACCGCACTCCGTACAGAAACTTTCCTTCTTGAAACTTTTCAAGTTTCTTAAGATCTTCATCAAATTCGCCACCGGTTGAAAATTCGGACAAAAGTTGCATTGTTCTCATAAAATCCCCGCAATCCTTTTCCGCCACAATAAATTCCATCCACGCAAAGAACTCCTCCCACGTGGTTGGATTCAAACAAGGATAGAGGTTATAACCGGATTGTTCGATTCTGAACTTTTCTGTATAATTCAACAGGTCCCAAATAAGCTTGAAACGCGAATATCTACCAAAATCCCTGGGTTCCCTATAAAGAGCAGGATTCCAACTACGGTCAAAATCACAAAACAACTTGACTTGAGTGTCAAAAACAATGGTAAAGGCATAACTCCCATTTTTCAATTGAGCTGTTTCAGTAACGCAAATGCTATCAAAGTCCACAAAATGATCTACACGAAATCTTTCGAGTGATTCGTCTCTTGAAATAAATCGAGGTATGACTACCCACGTTTCAAGCAGTGCAACAGCCGCTCGTTGAAGATTTTCTTTAGAACGTTCAAGATAAGATTCATCGGACCTCACATGGATTACATTATTCGGAACAACAACGGTTTCACCCTTCAGAAGCGAAATCCATTTAGGATGTTCCGCGGCAGAAAAACGTTCCTTATGAAAATTTTCCAGAACAAGGCGCAGTTCCTGAAACCCGAAATAGTCCCGAAAGCCATCCTTGTATTTCATCTTTAGCAGGCTATCTTTTATCTCTGGATTTGAAAGCTGCTTTCGTTTCATCACTTTATCGTGGGTCCAAAAATTAGAAGCAATATGACCGCCTGACAATACAGAAAGATTCTTTGAAGTCAACCCAAGGAAACTTTCCAATTCCAAAAAATATTCATCACGCACAATTGCCGCCATAGCAAGTTCCTTGCAAAAAATTCATACATTATCCACACCATATATCGTTGAGAAGTATGCACTCTGTCTAATTATTTCTTATACTTTTCCCATGATTTCGACCATCGTCACATTGCTAGCCATAATCCTGCTGCTGGCATTCGCCTTTTTCAAGACAAAGGCCGCCAAGCCTAAGGCAGGGCAATTCCATAATGATGGTCGCCGCAAGACGTTTAAGGATTTTCAGGACCAGCTTGAAAACGACCCTAACGGAATCTATGGCGAAGCGGTCCTTGCCAAGACCGTAGCAGGCATTTGCAGTAAGGACGGACGCAAGTTCGTACTGATGAAGAATCTGTACATTCCAAGCCGTGGCGGTACTACCGAAATAGACTCGCTGCTTTTGCATCAGTCCGGAATCTACGTTCTGGAAAGCAAGAATATCTCCGGCGAAATTTCTGGAGGTATCGACGACGAACGTTGGCACCAGCGCATGAACGCCCGCATCGAGCACACCTTCCACAACCCCATTCAGCAAAACGCCGGACACATTCGGGCTCTACAGCATTTCCTTAAAGAGAATTATTCCCGCGCGCAGCTCAACATAGACGATCTCCCCATTTTTTCTGCCATCGTTTTCAGTGACCGATGCGCCCTGAAGCACATTCCTGTTCAAGGCGAAAACTGGATTATCCTTCATATGTTTCAATTGCAGGATAGGCTCGCAAATCTTATAAAGAAACAAAGGACCATTTTCAGCACAGGACAACTCGAAGATCTTTATTGGAAATTGGAGCCCTGCACAAAGGTCAGCGACAAGGTGAAGGCCGAACACTTGAAATACATAAAGACTGCTCATTAATAAAATCATATTTTATAAAAATTGCGGCAATATCCTTGCTATATTTTCGCCGAGAGATTTTTTATATGAAGCAGATTATTAAAGAGACAAAGCTTTCTAACGGCGTCGTGGTCATGACCGACTACATGCCTCACGCTTATTCCGTTACCGTTGGCGCATGGATTCCTCGCGGAAGCCGCCACGAAGCCAGGGGAGAATTTGGTCTCAGTCATTTTTACGAACATCTGGTTTTCAAGGGAACCGAGAACCGTACCGCTCTTGAGATCGCCCGTTCCATCGAAGACCGCGGCGGAAATCTGGAAGCCTACACCACCCGCCAGGAAACAGGTTTCTATGCCAATGTGGAAAGCGGTGATTTAGCCCTTGCCATAGACGTTATCGCCGACATGCTCATGAATCCGCTCTTCGAAAAGAAGGAGATGGAAAAGGAACGTAAGGTCATTATCGAGGAAGTCCACAGCTACGATGACATTCCCGAAGAAATCGTTGGCGACGTCTTTAATGCCATTCATTTTAAAGGTTGCGGCATCGCCCACTCCATTACCGGCACCGTCAAGGAAGTAAAGGAACTGACCCACAAGCAGATGCTCGCCTACCGCGACCAGGTCATTAACGAATTGCCGATTTACGTTTGTGCGGCGGGCAAGGTGAATCACGACGCCCTGGTAGAACTTTGTATGCAAAAGTTCGCCCGCAAAAAATCCGGCGGCATCGCCCCTGCAAACATCTACAAGTCAAACCAGAGCGTCAAGGTGGTGCAAAAGCAGGACATCACCCAGTCCAACCTTTTCTGGGGCATGAGTTTCGACAAGAATCTCATCGACGAAAGGGGCCGTTGCGCTTTAAGCATTTTTAACGTAGCCATGGGCGCGGGCATGGCCAGCAGACTTTTTCAGAAGATCCGTGAAGACAAGGGTCTAGCCTACTCTGTCTATTCTACCGCAGACATCTACCGCGACTGCATCGACTGGGGTGTGGCTTTAGCTACGGAGCCTCACCAGCTGAAGATGGCTCTGGACCTTTCTGTGAAGGAGACCAAGAACTTCCTGAAAAAGGGTTTCATGAAGGATGAACTGGAACGCACCAAGGCCAACATCCTGGGCGGAATGCATCTGGGCGCAGACAATCCCGAGAAGCGGGCCATCCGTATGGCGGAACACATCCTGCACTTGGGGCAGTTCTTTACCATGGACCATTCTGAAAAAATTATCCGCAGCTTAACAGCCGATGAAGTAACCTCGCTCGTGAACGACCTGTTTGCAAAGGCAAAGTTCTCCGCCGCCGTGGTAGAACCAAAGAGCAAGAAGAAAACGGAACTGTCCATCGACTTCTTTTAAAGACGGATGCACTTCGGCAAACTCCGCGGACTTTTTGGACAAGTTCAGCGGACTTTTTTGCAACGCTTTAAATAAAGCTCTGCTGGATAAGTGTTTGCATGGCGCCTAAGCTGCGAAATTACTGTAAAAATGCTTGTGAAACGAACCGACAGGGCAGGTTATAAGTTACATTTGTGCAGTAATAATACAGTAGGCCAACGGGCTTACAAATTACAACTTATTTGCTAAGCGCATGTTTACGTCTAGCAGAGCTATGAAAAAAATACTTTTATTGATTATTTTTTTCGGCTTTTTGCAAATGCTCTTTCATTGGAACAAATCAGAAATAATTTGATGAAAAATGTAATTTCTAGGGATTCTGTTGAAATGCGAATCCGGACTTCAGTTTCTTCACCTATGTTGAGTGGAAAGCAGAATGCCTATATTTATATGGTACGAAAGGGAAATTCTAAAATTTACAATTTTGATGGTGGAGATTCTTTTCGCAATATGGTGATTTCATTAATAGTCTTGAGAAAAGACTAGGCAATTCTTTATTGGCAACTTTTTAAATAGGTAAAAAATGAAAAAAATTAATTTCATACCTTTGTTACTTGCAGGCCTGGAATTAATGACCGCTTGCACAGACTCATCCTCCAGTTTCGATGCATCTGAAGTATGTCCAGAAAGCGGGCGTGGAACATTCCAAGATGTTCGAGATGGTCAAGTGTATAAATACATCACCATTGGCGATAGAGTGTGGATGGACCAAAACCTGAATTACCCAGCGGAAACTAGCACTTGCTATGATGAACAGCAAAGCAATTGCGATATCTATGGAAGGCTGTATTCTGTACAGTATATGAACACCAAGCAAAAAAACTATGGAACGTTTAATCCAGATATTATTGATTCCATTTGCCCCAATGGATGGCGCGTTCCCACCTTGGCTGAATGGAATGAAATCGTTGATCAAATGGATGGTCTCAAACATTTCAAAAATAGCGAATGTATGGAAGTTTCTTTATTTGGCGGAATGGCTTATGTTAAAGAAAACCCAAGTACAGGCGAACCCATAGGGTACATTTTTCACGATTTGGGAAGATATAGACAATGGATTACTTCAACATACGATTTGTATGGAAGTATGAAGTTGTTTGATGTTGATTTAACCAACAAAGAAGAAAAAAATACTATATCCACATCCAATGGTTACTATTCCCTTCGCTGTATAAAAAAAGAAGACTGGGAGCTATGAAATGAAAAGCTCTGCTGATCATTGGCATACACTGCAGAATTACTGTAATTATGCTTGTGAAACGTAACGGACCAGCAGTCTTTGTACAGTCAAAAGAAACCGCAGCCTTTAAACTACGATTTATTAGTTTTGTCTTCAGATTTTTTTGCTATGCGCGCGTTTATGCCTAACATAGCTTTAAATAAAAAATACCCCGCTCCGAGGAGTGGGGTAAATTTCTCGCGTTAGATGAAGCTAAGCGAATTTAGACTTGCGTCTAAATTATGCAGCCTTCACAGTTTCCACGACCTTGGCAAATGCAGAAGGATCTGCAACAGCCATATCAGCGAGAACCTTACGGTTCATCTTGATGTTAGCCTTGGAGAGCTTGTAAATGAACTGGCTATAGCTGATGCCGTATTCACGGACTGCAGCGTTGAGACGAGTGATCCACAGAGAGCGGAAGTCACCCTTCTTGTCGCGGCGGTGTGCGTAGGCATACTGACCAGCGTGAGCAACTGCGTCGATAGCAAGACGAATGTTGGACTTGCGACGACCGTAGAAGCCCTTAGCGGCCTTGAGGATATTTTTGCGGCGTTCGCGGGAAGGAACTCTGGATTTTGCGCGTGGCATTCTTACACTCCTTATGCTACTACAAGCAGACGCTTGACGTGATACATGTCGACCTTCTTAATGAGAGCGCCCTTACGCAGGTTACGCTTACGCTTAGTGGTCATCTTGGTTTGAATGTGGCGCATACCAGCGCGCTTGAACTTGACGTGGCCAGAGCCGGTCAGGCGGAAGCGCTTCTTGGAACCGCTATGAGTTTTCATCTTAGGCATTTTTACCTCGTTAGGTTATTAAGTTAAGCCTCACCTGCTGCCATGGGCTCGGTTACGGGCTTCGGTGCATCCTGCTGAGCAGCCTGGGGCTTCTTAGCGGTGCCTGCACCACGTTTAGGACCATAGATAGAAAGCATAGTATTGCCTTCGACTCTGGAGTCCATTTCAAGGTCGCCAAAGGCGGCCAAGTCTTCTTTTGCACGTTCCATAAGGCGCTTGCCATAGTCCATGTGGGCCATTTCACGACCGCGGAACTGCATAATAAGCTTTACCTTCATTCCATCCTGAAGGAACTCACCAGCCTGCTTGATGCGGTACTGGTAGTCGTTTTCAGCAGTCTTCGGGTGCATCTTGATTTCCTTAAGCTTCACCACGTGCTGCTTGGCCTTTGCGGCCTTAGCCTTCTTGATCTGTTCGAACTTGTACTTGCCGTAGTTGATGATCTTACATACGGGAGGCTTTGCGTTGGGAGACACTTCCACCAGGTCCAGTCCGGCGTCCTTAGCCATCTGGAGAGCCTTTGCAGTCTCGATAATGATGGCTTCGCCTTCATCCTTCACAAGACGGATAGGGCTGATACGAATATCTTCGTTGATACGGGTGCCGTCGCTCTGACGGTTGGGCATTTGACGGCCGCGGGGTGGTTGTAACGCCAAGTTAAGTTCCTCAGGATAAATTGTTTAATGTGACCCAAAGATAGCAAGTTTTAGAAAAAAGTCCAATATCTTTTCAAGGAACCCCTTTAAAAATAGACGTTTTTTTGTATAATTGGGGTACAATGCGGCGGTAGCTCAATGGTAGAGCTTTAGCCTTCCAAGCTAATGGTTGCCGGTTCGATCCCGGTCCGCCGCTTTTACAAAAAGGTTCCTTCCTTCCGGAAGGGACCTTTTTTGCACCCTCCCCCAACCCCCTCCTCAAAGGAGGGGGCTTTTCGCAGGCACACTCCCCCAACTACTCCCCAAAGGAGAGGCTTTTTGCAGGCACACTCCCCAATCCCTCCTCAAAGGAGGGGGCTTTTCGCTGTTTTGGGGCACTCTTTAATAATGGATGGGGTTTTTCTAAATTTGTGGGTGTAAAAATTCTGCCCCACGGAGGCACACATGTTTTTTGAACAGGCCATTGCAAACTGCGTTCCCAACTACACCCGCGAAGCGGATTCCGCCCACGGCGAATCCCTCGCCATGTTCGACTACAAGGACGAACTGAAGATCAAGAACCAGGCCATCAAGGAATTCTGGGAAGTGAACCGCCTTGCAGGCAACCCCCAGAACGTTATCGCAAGCCCCATGCCCCGCGGTTACCGCACCACCAGCAAGCGTCGTGTGGCCATGGTCCCGGGCAACCTGCAGTTCGACCGCCAGGATTCCATGCTGGAGCCCGAAGAACACAACAAGATCTACAACCTGCTGTTCGAGAAACTGATTACGCCGGCATACAAGCCCCTGGCCTACGCATTGAACTGGATCATCATCCGTGGCACCTACCGCTACCGCGTGGTCATCTTCAACATCAAGAAGATTGACGCCACCATCGTCCGCAAGCTGAAACAGATTTCCGAAGTTCTGCAGAAGAGCGAACTGAACGTGACCGCAGCCCACGCCTACGTAGACACCACGGAATCCGACTACTACCTGGAAGCCAAGCGTCCTACCGAAGGCCTCAACTTCAAGCAGCTTTACGGCCCCCGCGAAATGTCCTTGGACCTGGGTCACTTCCGTCTGAAGTATCCGGTAACGGGCTTCAGCCAGATCAACGAAAGCCAGATTCACAACCTGATCAAGGCCGCCAGCCGCATGATGAGCCTTTCCAAGGAAGACAAGTTCCTGGACCTGTACTGCGGTTACGGCCTGTTCAGCTTTGCGTTGGGCGAAGCTGCCAAGAGCGTACTTGGTGTGGAATGGGAAGGTCCGTCCATCGAAAGCGCAAAGGCCAGCGCCAAGTTCCTGAAAAAGAACTACCGATTCGTCGCAGGCAAGATCGACGAGGAGTTCGTACAGTTGCGTCTGCCCAAGCCGACTCCAGGCGAACCCGAAAAGATTCTGCTGGATCCGCCCCGCAAGGGCTGCGAACCGGGCGTCATCCATGCCCTTGCCATGCGCAAGCCGGTCCGTGTCTGCCACGTTTTCTGCGGCACCGACGAAATCCCCGCCGCCCTCAAGGAATGGGAACGCTATGGTTACCGTGTCCGTGAAGTGCAGCCTCTGGACTTGTTCCCCGGCACCCCGCATCTTGAAACCATCGTGATGCTGGAGAAGAAGTAGATCGTTAATTATGAGTTATGAATTACGAGGTACGAGATTTTTCCTATAAAGCTCCATCCAGCTTCTTAATTCATACTTTATAATTCATAGTTAGGTCCGCATGTCTACAGCGCCTCAATCACACATCTCCATCGCAGAATCCCGCCCCGCACTTTGGACCCGTCCCTTTGTGACCTGCGCCGCCGCGAACTTCCTGCTGTTCTTCAGTTTTTATCAGCTGCTGCCAGTGCTGCCGCTGTACATCTTTGAAAAATTTCAGACAGACAATGCCACCGCGGGCATCATCATCTCGCTGTACACCATCGGGGCCCTTTGCTGCAGACCCTTCGCCGGATTTTTGGTAGACACCCTCAGCAGAAAGCCTCTTTACTTCTGGACGTTTTTTGCATTCACCCTCTGCTTTATCGGCTACTGGGCATTAGGGTTTTTGCCCTTGCTTGCGGTTGTCCGCTTTATGCACGGAGTATTCTTCGGGATTTCTACAACGGCAAGCAATACGGTAGCCATCGACGCTCTTCCCAGCAGTCGCCGCGGCGAAGGCATTGGCTATTTTGGCATCAGCGTGAACCTGGCGTTTGCCACCGGCCCCATGACAGGCATGTTCCTCTACGAAGGCCTGGGAAGTAACGTGGTATTCGCCATCTCCATCGCGCTATGCGTCATTGGGCTTATCCTGGTGAAGACGCTGCCCGTAAAGCCCCGCCCGAAAGTTGCGCACCCGCCTCTTTCTCTGGATAGATTTTTCCTGACCAAGGCAATTCCCCAGTTTGCAAACTTCATCTTCGTCGGTTTCGCCTACGGCCCCGTCACCAACTACATCGCTCTCTATGCCAAAGAACTGGGCATCGGCGGAAGCGGTTGGTTCTACGCCCTAATTGCAGCAGGCCTTATCATAAACCGAGTTTCAACAGGGCGCCTAATTGACCGTGGTTGGCTTACTCGCCTGGTAGGTATCGGCATGACTTTAAATTGTTTCGCCTACTTGACTTTGACCTACTGCGGCGAACTGGGAACAATACTGCCCGGCGGTCCCGCGGTTCCATTCTTTGCTGCAGCCTTTATGATCGGCACAAGCTTGGGCTTAATCTTCCCGGGTTACCAGACCATGTGTGTAAACCTCGCAAGGCACGACCAGCGAGGCACTGCCAACAGCACTTATCTGAGCGGGTGGGACATCGGCATTGGCGCAGGAATTTTGGCGGGCGGATCCATGGCACAGCACTTCGGCATGCACCAGCAAGTCTTTTTAGCATGCGCCGCCGCACTTGTCATCGCTGATATTATGTATTTAAGCTATACTAGCAAGCATTATCACAAGAACAAACTGGAAGGGAACTAAAGCATGAAAAACAGCATTTTCAAGTCCGTATTGGCCCTAGGCTCCGCAGGCCTAATCTTCGCTTTGAACGCCTGCGAAAAACAAGAAATGACCAAACAGGAAAGCACAGATGTCGCCAAGACCGAAGCAAGCATTTCTACTGACGAAAATGCAAGCGCAGTCACCAAGACCATCACCCTGGCCGACGGCGCCTCCATCACCTGGATCCAGGACAACATGGGCGAAAAGCTGAACCCTCGCGACTTGTTCAGCGACGCCAGTGATTCCCTCTACAATTCCTTAAACTTGCCAAATGGCATTCCCGCTTCTGTCAGCACCTACCTGCTGAACGCCGACGGCGAATACGTTCTCTTTGACGCAGGTCTTGGCGCCTTCGGTGGACAGATGCTCGCCCATCTGAACGAACTGGGCGTTAACCCCGACGACGTCAAGAAGGTTTACCTGACCCACCTGCACGTGGACCACATCAATGGGCTCGTTAGCAAGACCGACGCAGGATTTGAAAAAGTTTTCAAGAACGCCGATGTGTACGTCGGTCAAGTGGAAAAGGACGCCTGGATGAATATGGAAAAGAATGACTTGCAAAAGGCAATCCTTGGAGTCTACAACGACAAGTTGAAACTCTTCGCCTTTGGCGATACCTTGCCGCATAATGTGATTGCCCTGGATGCCGTGGGCCACACTCCGGGCCACACTGTTTTCCAAAAGGGCGAAATGTTGGTAATTGGCGACTTGATGCACGGATACGCCCTCCAGATTGACCATCCGGAAATCAACTCCAACTACGATATGGACAAGGCAAAGTCCATCGAATCCCGCAAGAAGATTCTCGCCTACGCCAAGGAACACAACCTGACCATGGCCGGCATGCACCTGCCTCCTCCGGGATTCGTGAAGTAACACTTATTCACATGTTCCGTAAGCACCAAATTTTACGATAGAAAAGGTTCCCTTAGTGCCACCTTTTCCGTAGAATTGAAAGTAAACTCCGACAAGATTTTCTGCAGCCAACGCGGACGACACTTCAACTGGTCCCCAGCCGGCTTGTTTAAACACAGTCCAAGGCAAATTTGCCAGGACGAGTTTTTCTGATGCAGGTAATTTAAAATCCGGCAAGTCCCATCCAGATTCATCCGCAAAGGCGTTACGCATTCGAACTGTCATAGGCTGAGAGGATTGGTATACAACACAAACGCCAAGCCAATCGGTCGCATCGAAAACAGTGTCTGCAGAATAAATTCCCATTTGCACATAACCGCAGCCTTCGCAACCATCCCAGCCAGAGGCTATCGTATACGAACCGCACATTCCCTTGCAAGAGTCATATACATCATGCGTCAAAAGTGTCAAATCTTCATAAGACTCGCCATTCACATTTACTATAGAAATTTCGCCACCCTGATTCTTGTCAGTCTGGACATACCACTGTACGTCACGTTGTTGATAACTCCAGGCATCAAATCCTAAGCCTATTTTTCCAAGCAGAGGTTCATTAAAGTCAAATAAAAGAGCTTCAGGCGAACTTGGCGACTCATGAACCTTCTTCCAATCACCATTGATGCAATGATATCGAAGACCGAAATTCAAGCTCAGCGGATTTGAAACGAGTCCAGTATCATTTTCATTTTCCGTTCCACAATTACCAAGTCCATAATTCATCCACCAATAATTTTTCACATACTTTTCAAATGGCGGAACGAACTTATCGGCACTCCATTGTTCCACATTGGAACGAATACTAGCCAAATCAGCAGATTCCGACCAATCCGCAATATTTGCCTTTATAGAATCATCATCCCATGTTCCAGTGTTTGATATGGAGTGGGATATTCTCATCAGTAGCTCAGTCAGTTCCCCCTCGCTACGATTCCCCTGCAGCAAGACTGAAACCGCAAGAAGTACGGCAGCATCATTTCCTTTTTCAAAAATGTTTAGATCTTCAAAAAATCCACTTTCCGTTTTTATTTCAAAAATAGAAAGGATTTCATTCTCAACCTTTTCCTTCGCCTCTCTAAAATCAACTCCTTCAGAAAGAAGATCAAAAATTCTGTCATATTCCAAATGAGTCAAAATATTCAAATTAACATTATCACGCTGTTCTAAATCAGAAATCGCATAAAGAGTAATGGGGCCAGAAGATACAAGTCCAGAGACCTCGTTTCGATAATAGCCATTCGTTTCAAGCCATGCATAACGAGATTTCAACTGAACATTCTTAATACAGAATTCACCCAAATCACTTTCAATTTTTCCATTGAACAGCCGTCCGGTTTGAGTAAAATTCGACTCAAGTTCATACAATTTCACAGAAGAACCAACAACAAAAGGACCCTTCTGAGAGACTCCCGCTATGTTTTTATCAATAACGGCTACACCCTGATCTTCAGTAATTCCGCCAGCAGTCTTATCATCCTTCGAACAAGAGCACAGGAAAAACGAACACAGGAGAAAAAAGAAAAAAAGACAACTTTTCATGTTAAATTACAATTTCTTGGAAAGGGGAAATAACTGCAAATTAAGGCGATACACTCGTTCAACTTTAGATTTATCCTCAGAAACAATCGAAATAATCTTCTTGCGAAAATCTACAAGTTCCTCAACAATTTTAAGATATTGCTTTTCCGATATACCCATTGTAAGGCCTGAAATATTCCGTTCATCAGAAGGAATGTTCACTATAGCATCTTCCGCGAATTTCGCCATGTCTTGCTGCATTTTTGTTGCTGCAATCGGCATCATCTCACGATTTATCATTGATATGACTTTTTTTGTTTCTACATACGCTCCATTTTTCTTTTTCTGTAGCAAACCAATTCTTTCAAGAAACTGCAGAGTATGCTCTACATCTGCAACGGAAATTGCAGGGATGCACGCCTCGGCAATATCTGAAGTTTTCGCATTGGTCATAGCCGAGGCGATTTCGCGAATAACAGGATTTTTCCACGATTCGAAATAATTAAAAGCATCATCTTTCAGGTTAACTGACGAGAACTCCCGTATAAACGCAACAACCTGTTCGAAATATCTCTGACGAAGTCCCTCTGTTTTAGCATGAGCAAAATTTACAAGCAAGCTAAAATAGGGAATTTCATAGCCCTTCAACTCCATAACCACAACAATTTTGTCTACTGCGGAAGAATTCAGGTTATACTTGCCATCACATATCTGTTTTAAATAAACCGGATTTTTAAATCCTACTTTTTCAGAAAAAGAACGCCATGTAAAACCAGAACGTTCTTTTCGTTCCTTATAGAAATCCAGAATATATTTTCGGTAATCTAAATATTCTACAATAGGGCGCATAAATAAAATGTAAATAAAAAAGAAAAGGGGGGGAGTAAAAATCCACCCTTTCCCGTCCTATGTTAAA
Source organism: Fibrobacter sp. (assembly GCA_024398965.1). NCBI lineage: Bacteria > Pseudomonadati > Fibrobacterota > Fibrobacteria > Fibrobacterales > Fibrobacteraceae > Fibrobacter > Fibrobacter sp. Next base: position 38,380 of record JAKSIF010000001.1, read on the forward strand.
TGTAAATTAATCACAAGTTCCATAGGCACCAACCTTGGAAATATTGAATTCACCAGTTTCGCCATTTGATCCGTAGAATTGGAAGGCTACGGAAGTTAACTTTTTCAGGATTTCTGATTTTGTGACCTGAACAGGACCATAATGGACGCCTCCATCAGGGAATACCGCCCAAGGAACATTCACTACCGTTTTTGTCTCGGAGGCAGGCAATCTATAGGTAGGACGGTCCCACGCCATCAAATCATTATAGGTGGATTCAAGATTAACATCAAAAGCTCTTGTTGATGTATATTCTACGCACACACCCAACCAACTTGTCGCATTCAAGGATTCCACACCATTCTTTGCTGCAACATCAAAGGCGATACCGACATAGGCACAACCAGCACCTTCATTTACATCGCCGCACCCATTGACACCGCCATCGCCAAATTTCATTGTGCCACATACGCCCTTACAATCAACAAATTCAGTAGACGGAATCAAAACATTTTCTGCGTAGATTTTTCCGTTAATTTTTCCTATGGAGTTGCCATCCTGTGCAACATCCGAGTAATAAGCAACATCCATGTCGGAACTCAGGTAATCCCAAGCATCAAAGCCAGAACCACGCTGACCTAGCAAGAAAGCGTTGTAATCATCAAGGGAAGTAACAGCATCTTTGCCGTCTTTACCATCTACGCCATCTTTGCCGTCCTTACCATTGACACCATTGGTTCCATCTTTACCGTTGACGCCATCTTTTCCGTCAATTCCGTCAACGCCGTCCTTACCGTCAACGCCATCCTTGCCATCAACACCGTTGACACCGTCTTTACCGTCTACACCATCCTTGCCATCAACACCGTTGACGCCGTCTTTACCGTCTACACCATCCTTGCCATCAACACCGTTGACACCGTCTTTACCATCTACACCATCCTTACCATCAACACCGTTGACACCGTCTTTACCATCTACACCATCCTTACCATTGACTAGAGTTCCTACGACTTCGCCGCCACAGGATACTACAATAGAGCCTTCTTCAGATACGGAGGCGGAGCAACTTGTTCCATCTTTTCCGTCTATACCGTCCTTACCGTCAGTACCGTTGACACCGTCCTTGCCATCAACGCCATCTTTTCCATCAACACCGTTGACGCCGTCCTTACCATCAATACCGGCAACGCCATCCTTGCCATCGGCACCAGCAACACCATCAGCGCCATCGCCAAGGCAACCACTCATCATAAAAGAGAGAGCTACCGCAGAAATTGTTGCACTCATAAGTTTTAAATTTTTCATAGGAACTCCTTTGTGATTATTTCGTTTTTCACGAAATTAATTCACAAAGAAAACTTTTACAATATAACGAGTCGTTTTTTCTATTTCAGCCTTCACCTTTTACACATAGCAATACAAGTCAAAAAGGAAAAGCAATACAAACTTACTTCAACTAAACTTTTTTCTACCTTTGCATACATGAAACCTTGGAAACTTCTGGACACCGAATATCTGGTAAACGCCCCCTGGCTTAAGGTTGCCAAGGAAAAGTGCGAACTGCCAAACGGAAAAGTCATTGATGATTTTTACACCTTGTGGCAGCCGGACTGGGTTCTGATTCTTGCCCGCACCGCAGAAGGCAAGTGGGTTATGACGGAACAATACCGTCACGGCACTGGAAAAATCGCCCTGGAATTTCCCGCAGGAATCATTGACAAGGACGAGACTCCGGAACAGGCTGCAGTGAGAGAACTGCAGGAAGAATGCGGATATAAATTAGACGAGAGATTATCTACCGAGTGTCATCCTGAGCGAAATGCCGCAGGCATGGAGTCGAAGGATCTAGCACCGGCCTATCTCGGAGCCTACCCTGTCAATCCGGATCGTCATCGCGGTAAGTTCCATGTGGTGTTCATTGACGGAGTAGTCCGCGCCGGCGAGACTAGTTTCGACGAAACCGAAGAAATCGAGTCTACCGAAATGACCGACGAAGAACTGCAGGCAAAGATGCTTGACGGTACCTTCAGTCACCCGCTGCAAATGGCGGGTTACTTCAAGTGGAAACTTAGCCAGAAGTGAGTAACGCGTTTGTAGAACAGCCCCGCCGCCCTATTCAAACTCCAATCCTCGTCTTGGGTTTGAACGGCGTTCCAGGTTACGCCCTCTTCAGGCATTTCAACAGGCTGTTTGGCGGAACCGACGAAAGCGATGGCACCAGCGGAACTATTCATCCGGCGAAGCGCCATCCCGATACACCCGCGCCCCTCATCGGCATACGCCCTATTAAACACCCCTGTGTTTTTGGCCAGGACGTTGTCGCCATCGACGCGGAAGACACTGCAGGCCTTACCCGACTTTTCGAGAAGCACAAGTTCAAGACGGTGATTGACGCCAGCGGAAACTGCGCGCTGAAAGCCTGCGAGTGCGATACGCCCAGAAGCTACCTGCTGAACTGTTCCCAAGGAGTAGACGCCGCCCAGCTGGCTGCAGACTACAACTGCGTCTTCGTGCGAATTTCAACGGACATGGTGTGGAGCGGCAGCGAAGAAACCGCCCACCTTCGCCCCTACAAGGACGATACGCCCAAGGACCCAATCCATAATTACGGCAAGCACCAGCTGGAAGCGGAAATGGAAATTCAGCGGATCAAGCCAGACGCAGTCATGTTGCGAGTGCCCCTACCTATGGATTACGCTCCCGGCGGATGCGCCGGCGCCATCGACTGGATCAGCTACCGTTTTAGACCAGGCCGCCCAGCAACGCTTTATACCGATGAATACCGCAGGCCCATTTACGGCGGCGATATGTGCCGCGTGGTCCAATACATTCTGGAGCATGAATTTCCCGCAGGCATCTACAACTGCGGCGGCCCACGACGCGTAACCCTCTATAACGCAGGCCAGCTGGTAAACGCCATCGGCGGCTACCCTCCAGAACTGCTCCACGGTTGCCCGCGAATTGAAGCCGGCCCCCTGCCCCCGCGAGTAGGCGACCTGGACATCGACAGCAGCAAGCTCTACAGCCTGCTTCCGCCAAACTTTATTCGTCCCTGGCCCTTTGACGACGCCATTGTCCCAACAAGCAGAGACTGGCACAAGTTTTTCGGACGCAACGAAACGGATAAACACAAGGTAGGCAGCGAAGAAGCCATCTACAGGCTTCTAGTTCTTGGGGAAACACTAACCCCTCATTCGTAAAAATTCCAGGAATTCATTGACTGGCAGGGGCTTCGAGAAGTAGAAACCCTGAATGTAGTCCACACCGGCTTCCACAAGAGCATCAAGTTCTTCCTTGGTTTCAATTCCCTCGGATACAACAGACAGGCCCATATCATGAGCCATCCTCACCACAGAATAAACCACGTTCTTAGCCTTGTCCGACTTAAAGAAAGCCTTTGTCAAATCATAGTCCATTTTCACAATGGAAACCGGCATGTCCACTATGTACATCAGGTTGGACTCACCCTTGCCAAAGTCATCCAAGGAAAAACAGCAACCTTTATCAATAAGTTTTTCCATATTGGACAAGAAAATTTCTTTCGTCTTAAGGGTTGCCGTTTCTGTAATTTCCAGATTAATGCACCTGGGATCAACCTTGTACTTATCCATCACCTTAGAAAGGCTTTCCGCCAAATTTTCCTGTTCGCACTGGAATACAGATAGATTTATTTCCACATACCCAATGCCAAGTTCCTGCATTTTTCCTGTAGCAATAAATTCACAGGTTTTCTCAAAGATGCGTTCACCAAGAGGCACTATGCTTCCTGTTTTTTCCGCTACAGGTATAAACAAACCTGGAGAAACCAGATGTCCCTTTGGCGTTCTAATACGCACCAATGCTTCTGCAGAAACAAAGCTCTCGGAACGAACTCCATAAATCGGTTGCAGGAAAACTTCCACGCGATCCTCCTTCAAAGCAAGGAGAATTTCATCTTGCATTTTATCCTGCATCAAAAAAGAATCCAGGACATCCGCAGAAACCTCATAATCCAAAGTTGCTCCGCGTTTTTTGAACCGTTCAAACAGATAATGGGCAAAAGGCACCACCTTCTGTGGAAAACCAACATCAAGAGCATTCGCGCAGCAGATAATCTGCGTTCTTTTTGAGTATTCTGAATCCTTTTTAAAAGAGATTTGAATCCACTTGACAACAGCTTCGTAAAGCTTTTCCTTTTCCGTTATGAGGAGAAACTCCGGGCCGATTAACTTAAAGAGATATATTTCCTTCTGCAGCACAGGACGGCGAAGAATCTGTTCTATAAGTATCTTCAAATTCGCCTTGTCCTGGTCAACGGAGAACAGGACCATATAGAATTTTTTCTGTCGTTCAAAAAGCTGGCCTAGATAAAGTTCTAGGGCATAGCCATTGAAACAGCCAAGTTCTCGTACAAAATTTCCGTCTTGATTTTCAAGCGTTGCGTAAAGAATAAGTACGCCAAGGGATGCAGCGAATCCGACCAATAAAAGTTCAGCATCAAGGAACTGGAAAACTGCGGACGCAAACCAAATACAAACCCAAATCATAAAGACAGTCAATCGCCGCGGCAAGATTTTCTTGCGTTGGAAAATTGCTACAGCAACAATAACTATAAAGTCAATGCCACAGAATAAGTAGGCAAGCAAGGCCCCAGGACCCTCAGTATAGGCAATACGTCCTTCGGAATGAATATACAGGGGTGCAAAAAAAATCACCAAGGATTCTACGGTCTTTAGCGCCATAATCATCCTTGCGTATCGACGGTGTTTACCTTCTCCAAGGACATCATAAAGCAGATACAGGAGCGCAGTGCAAACCTCAAACACAAGCAAAACGATATAGGTTTTGCAAACGCCAATTACCAATAAGCTTGGAAGAGATTCCTGATATTTGATGCAGACGATGGATGCGATGTCCATGCTCAGGAGGAACGTTGCGAACAAGAGCATGTTCTTAAACAGCTGGGCGCCATAAAGGTTCAACTGTTTCTTGGTCGAAAATAGCACCCAAAGCAATATGCAGATTACCAGTCCGCAAAATTGACATTCAACATTCATAACAAAACCACATCCAAGCTAACAACAAGCTAGAAATTTTCGATGCAGTTGTTTGTCACCATACTTATCTTCAGCCCCTTCAACAAGTTCGTCCGGTCTATATCCAGTACGAATTTGCAATAAGCGGACCGATTTTTCATGTTCATCGTAACTAAAGTCTATACGGAACGTCCGGTAGGCCAACACCCCAGTGCATCCCTTTTCATCAAGGGTGAGGCGACGTCGTGTTCCATCGAGAGCCCCTTCACCAAAGCCGCCTCGACCCAACTGAACATCTGCAAAGCTCATTAGATTAAAGGAACTGTTTTCAACAATCCATTGATTCTGCACCGCAAATTTTTCCGAGGCGATTACAGTCCATCTTTCGTCATCCTGCTCTTCCACCCACCCAGCCTTTGCATTGGGGAAAGCATCCGCCATGGGGATGTAAGGCTTAATATCAATAATCGGCGATTCGTTCAGCAGATCCGCTTCATCAACAAAAAGAGACAATCCCTCGATTTTCAAAAGGCGAACACAGCTTAATCCAATAGGATTGGGGCGATAGGGAGATCGACTTGCGAAAGTGCCGACGCGGTCCTTTCCCTTAGGGGGCACCGGCGGGCGAGTTGTTGGACGCCAGCCTTCATTTTCATGAAACTGGAACAGCACCCAGATTCGTTCAAAGCCTTCCAAGTCACGAAGGGCCATTTCGAAATTACAGCCGGCATTCAGAACAATGCGACCGGGATGTCCCGCAAACAAACGCCCCTGACGAGGAGCGTCATACTTGTAAATGGCATCGCCAAAAAAAGTTCCGATAGGCGTAATTTCCATAACGATAAAATTAGTGTCTTTTTAAATACGATACAGCGTGTATCATATTCAAAAACATTCTTTAAGTAAAACTAGCTTTTTTTCACGCCCAGTAAGGATTCTTCTTGAAAAACCGACTTTTTTAATAATCCCAACCTATATTTGTGGTAAGAACCATAAAACAGAGGATACTATGAACAACAGAATATTGCATTTAGTCCTTCTAACATCTCTTACGATGTGGGCTTGTTCTGATGAAAATTCCACAAGCGGCATTTCTATTGAGCCCAATACTACGGCAGAAATATCTTCTAGTTCAGAAGGGGTTCCATCAAGTTCCTCTTTCTCTGACTCAACCAATACAAATACACAAGCATTTATTGACAGCACCCTAAACGCATTCAGTCTTATACAGCACAGTAACGACAACAACAATGATCCAAGTGAAGTGCCAGTACCAGTGACAGACTATGGTTTATCTAGCAAAAAAGAAATTTTCTACTCCTACTCCTCAAAAAACGGACTATGCACCGTCTTTATTGATAGAGATGATATGGCTGTTCAAAAATTCAAGGACATAAAGCCAGGAATCAACGTCACCAAAGAAACCAAACTTATCAGGAAACATGAGGATAATCTTTTCATAGTTGATCTTTTGTACGCTTCATTCAGCAACTTTTCGAGCAATTCGGAAAATTTGATTTGCAAAACAGAAAACGAATCATATTTGAGTCAATGTCAAAATGACGATTGCCATGTAAAAATTCTCGATTCAGATTGCAATTCTACACAAATTGTATTCGTAAAAGAAATATCCGCTACAACAACCTTGGATGAAATCGCATCCTTGTGGAAGAGCGAATGCGAAGACTACGCTTCAACTCTTCCCGAAGAAGAAAAGACACCAGGAGAATCCTGCCGGATGGAAGAAAACGGTGAAACAGTTTGTGGTCCCACCTCCAAGTAAATATGAAAAGCATTCTCTATTACAAAGATTATCACAAATACATGCAAGATTACTACAACGAGCGGAAACTTCATTCCGCTTTTTCTTGGCGTGAATTTTCTTCAATCGCAGGATTTTCATCACCAGTTTACATGAAACTTGTTTGTGAAGGCAAAAATCGTTTAAGCAAATCGAGAATGGGCCAGGTCGCCGACGCACTCAACTTACATGGATACGAGAAAGAATTCTTTGAACAAATGGTCATCTATGATGGAGCGAAAAAAGAATCCACAAAAAATTCCGCACTACGTAAAATGCAAGACATCATCAGTGAACATGAAATACGAATCGTCCCTGGTGGAGCATTCGAATATTACAGTGGCTGGGAAAACCCCGTATTACGAGAACTAGTTCCAATGATGCCAGGCGCATCACCAAAAGAAATTGCAAACGCATGTAACGAAGATGTTTCACCAGAGGAGGTTTCAAGAGTATTAGCCTTTTTAACAAAGCACGGCTTTTTAAAGAAAAATCAGAATGGCATTTTTGAACAAACTGAAAAAATCGTCATAGGTTCAAAAGAAGAACTACCATTAGCCATTCGTGCAATGCACAAAGAAATGGCTCAAATTGCGGCTAATGCAATTGAAAAATATAAGCCTGAAGAAAGGCACTTTGTTGGCGCAACTATGGGAATCGATGAAAAATCCTATAGAAAAATCACAAGGGAAATTGAAAGATTTTGTAAAAGAATTGCAGTCATCTCCGACAAATGCGAAAACGTTAATCAAGTATACAGACTGAACGTTCAACTTTTTCCCATGTCAAAAAAAATCTAACTGTTTTTTCTATTATTGCACTAGTCCCTATTCCACTGGAGTTTTCCAATGAAACCATCGACTTTTGCATTCAAGGCAATCACCGCAGCCATTTTAGCAACGGCAACTCTTTTCCTTAGTGCCTGCAACACCGACGAACAAAGCATCCGTTTCGGTTCTGGCAACAAGGGCGGTCTTTACGACACCTACGCAAACTCTTTTGCAGAAAAGATGAATGCTACTGACAAGGGTTTTAAAATCCAGGTCAAGAACACCGCAGGTTCCCATGCCAACATCCGCCTTATGGAAGAAGGCTTCATCGATCTGGGCATTGTCCAGGCCGACATTCTGCAAGACTACCTGATGCGCAGCCGCATGGTTTCCGCCATTTCCGCAGTGGCTGGACTTTATACCGAATCTATTCAAATCGTAGTTTCCGCCGATTCTGAAATCCACTCCGTTGCCGATTTGCAAAATCGTCGCGTTTCCGTCGGCGAAGAAGAATCCGGCGTGTTGCGTAATGCAGAAATCATCCTGGAAGCCTACGGCATTACCTTTGATAAAATCCAGAAGGAAAATCTCAACTTTAAGGATGCGGCAGCAGCCCTTAAGGATGGAAAAATCGACGCCTTCTTCTGTACCGCCGGCATTCCTACGCCCTCCATCAGCGATCTGGCAAGCGCAAAGAATATTCGCATCATTTCTCTGGACGCGTCCGACATGACCCGCATCATGAATCTCCATCCGGAACTTACCGTAAGCGAAATCCCTGCAGGCACCTACGTCGGCCAGGATTCCGCAATTCACACTCTTGGAGCAAAGGCGGTCCTTGTTGCAAGCCAACTGGTTGACAACGCCGTCATCGAAAAGATTGCAGCAGAAGTCTACGCCGTCGGATCTCAACAGACATCCAACATTCCCGTAGGTTTCCACCCTGGCGCAGCAGCATTCTTCAAGACCAAGAATATAACAGTCAACGTAGCAGCACCTCTGCCTGGCCGCGGCCCCATTCCCTCTACTGGCGACTAAGGAGACACGATGTACAAGCTTTCTTTAGACATGTACCAGACTTTGGCCTTGGCCGTTGTGGTTCTTGTATTTGGCGCAAACCTCAAGAAGCAAGTCAAGGTTCTGGAAAAATTCTGCATTCCCTCCCCTGTGGTGGGCGGCATCGTTTTTGCGTGCCTTTCATGCATTCTTTATAAGCTGAATATTCTTGAATTTTCCTTTGACGAGACTTTGAAATCCATCTGCATGATGGTATTCTTCACCTCTGTGGGATTCAACGCCAACCTGAAAATTCTAAAGAGCGGCGGCATTAACCTAGTGCTGTTGCTGGCGTGCATCTGCGTTCTCATCCTTTGCCAGAACGGTCTTGCCGTAGCCCTCGCCAAGGCGCTTCACGTGAGCCCCCTGGTAGGACTTTCCGCAGGCTCCATCTCCATGGTGGGCGGCCACGGTACTGCAGGCGCCTTCGGCCCCGTCCTTGAAGACTTCGGCATGGAAGGAGCCACCACCCTCTGCACCGCAGCGGCCACCTTCGGCCTTGTGGCAGGTTCCCTCATGGGTGGCCCTCTGGGTCGCAAGCTAATTCTCAAGAGAGACCTTCTGAAGTCCGCCAAGACCGAACTTAAAGAAGAACTGAAAGAGGAACAGAGCAAGTACCGCCGTTCCGCCCAGCGTTACTCCACTGCCGCATTCCAGCTGGCCGTTGCCATGGGCCTCGGTACGTTAGTATCTATGTTACTTTCAAAGACAGGCATGACTTTCCCCTCCTATATTGGAGCCATGATTGTCGCCGCCATCATGCGAAACGTCTGCGAATACAGCAGCAAGTATGAAGTCCACATGGGTGAAATCAAGGACGTAGGCGGCATCTGTCTTTCCCTCTTCCTTGGCATCGCCATGATCACCTTGAAGCTTTGGCAGTTGGCATCCCTGGCGCTCCCCCTGGTTGTACTTCTCTGCGCCCAGACCTTGCTCATGTTCCTGTTCGCCTACTTCGTAGTGTTCAACGTCATGGGCCGTGACTACGACGCTGCAGTCCTTTCCGCTGGCGTTTGCGGCTTTGGCATGGGAGCAACGCCCAACGCCATGGCCAACATGCAGGCCATTACCAACAAGTTCGCCCCGGCCGTAAAGCCCTATCTGTTGGTACCCATCGTAGGAAGCATGTTCGCAGACTTCATTAACAGCCTCTGCATTACATTCTTCATCAACCAGTTTTAATTAGCGTAAAGGATAAAGTTTAAAGGATAAAGGTCTATTCTTTACACTTTAAACTTTCCGCTATCTCCTATTTTTCTACATTTGCACGCGATGAAAGATAAAGCACGTAAACTCATTGAAAAGTACGAAGAACTGGAATCCGAATTGGGTAATCCCGATGTCCTCGGTGACCAGGCTCGTTATAACAAGATTCACAAGCAGTACAAGGGTATCGAAAAGGCCGTCATCAAGGCCAAGGAATACCTGCAGATGCTTAACGACCAGGAAGAATGGAAGATGGCACTGGGCGATTCCGACCCGGAAATGGTTGCAATGGCAAAGTCCGAGCTTTCCACCATCGAAAAGGCTCTTCCCGGCTTGACCGATGAATTGCAGATTCTCATGGTTCCCAAGGATCCTTGGGACTTCCGTAACGCTACCATCGAAATCCGTGGCGGTACCGGCGGTGACGAATCCGCTTTGTTCGCAGGCGACCTTTTCCGCATGTACCGTGCCTACTGCGAAAAGATGGGCTGGAAGATTACCATCCAGGATCTGAGTGAAGGTACCGTGGGCGGTTACAAGGAAATTCGCGCCTACATCGAAGGCGATAGCGTTTACGGCACCTTGAAGTTTGAAAGTGGCGTACACCGCGTGCAGCGCGTTCCTGAAACCGAAACCCAGGGCCGCGTACACACCTCCGCCGCAACCGTTGCAATCCTCCCGGAAGCTGAAGAAGTGGACGTGGAAATCCGCGAAGCAGACATCCACATGGACACTTACCGTTCCAGTGGCGCTGGCGGTCAGTACATCAACAAGACCGACTCCGCAGTCCGCTTGACCCATATTCCTACAGGCGTTGTGGTTAGCTGCCAGACAGAACGTTCCCAGCTCCAGAACCGTTTGCACGCTATGGAAATGCTCCGTTCCAAGATCTTGGACGAAGTCATCGCCAAGAAGGAACGTGAGGAAGCCGCCAGCCGTAAGGCCCTCGTTGGTACCGGCGACCGTTCCGCTAAGATCCGTACTTACAACTACCCCCAGAACCGCGTTACCGATCACCGCATCGGTCTCACTCTGTACAACCTGGACCAGGTTGTAACAGGCGACCTTCAGGAAGTCATCAACGGCCTCCAGATGGCAAACGCACAGGAGAAGCTGGGCAAGTTCCAGGCATAATCTGAACTGCAGGTAAGGAAGGCGCGCGTTATGGCAAACCCGCAAAATGCTCCCATGACGGTTCTTGAAATCTTGAACCGTACCAAGGTCTTCTTCGAAAAGAAGGGCGTTCCTGACCCGCTACTGGACGCACAGTACATCATTAGCCATGGACTGAAGATGAAGAGCCGTATGGATCTTTATCTGAATTTCGAAAAGCCCCTGACTCCTGCCGAGCTGGACGAACTCCGTCCTATGGTGGCACGTCGAGCCAACCGCGAGCCTCTGCAGCACATCATTGGCGACACAAGCTTCCGTGGCTTTATCATCAAGTGCGACCCCCGCGCGCTGATTCCCCGTCCCGAAACCGAGATGCTGGTGGATATGGCTCGCGACCGCCTTAAGGAACTATGCAGTTCCCGCGGCGACGCCGAAGACGCATCCTGCTTTGTTGTTGAAATCGGTACAGGCTCCGGCTGCATTTCCATCGCTACCGCTAAGGAAATTGCAAACGCCAAGGTTCTGGCCTGCGACATTTCTGACGACGCCCTGAGCCTCGCCAAGGAGAACGCAGCCGCCAACGAACTCGCCGCACCACAGTTGAACTTTGCCAAGGGCGACCTCCTGAACGCAGTTACCGCGGAGGCGTTAACCGCCGCAGGTCTCGCTGCAGACCAGAAGATTGACAGCCTTATCGCAAACCTGCCCTACATCCCGGACTCCGAAAAAGAAAAGCTCCAGCCCGAGGTAGCAAACTTCGACCCGGCCCTAGCCCTCTTTGGCGGCGCCGACGGTCTCGACCTGGTCCGCAAGCTTTTACAGCAGACAGAAGGCCGCATGAATTCCGGAGCATCCATCCTGTTGGAAATCGGTTCCGAGCAGGGCGTTATGCTGGAAGCAGAAGCAGCCAACTATCCCTGGCTTACCTTTACCGGAATCCACAAGGACTACTGCGGCAACGTGCGCTTTGTAAGCTACAAGGCAAAGTAACCTCGCGACAATTCCTGCCACGAGAGTCTTTCACAAATTCTGTTACACTACATTGAGAGCGCCGAGAACATAGGTCTCGCTTTCGCCCATGCGATAGAACGGGAGCAGGTCCTCGTCATCAAGAGAAATATCCAGCCCGGACAATTGAATCTGCTGGTCGATGCGACGTTTGAATGCATTGAACCCGGAATGGGTGTTCCAAAGATTGGATTCTACAACTTCAACTTCGTTATCGTTATTACGGCGACGGGCATTCATCTTGCTTCTCATATCTTTTCCTCAAGACACCCTACTGTATTACGGAGCTAAAACAAGCTTTAGTTCTTAAGTGTCTTTCTGAGCAGCAAATATAAAAAAGCAGAATGTCAAATTGTGACATTCCGTATATTTCCCAAATTTTCTTTTTCCAACCAAGTCTCTTTATAAAACTTATTCGACAACAGTCGCAGTCACCTTGGCATGTCCAACCTTGTCAAGGCCGATCTTTTTCCCCGCAGCAACACTAAGGTCGAGGATTCTAGTTCCCACATAGGGGCCACGGTCATTCACTCGTACCTCGACGCTTTCGCCATTATCCTCGCGGACAACCTTCAGCTTGGTACCGAAAGGCAGTGTCTTATGGGCGCAAGTATAATCATTCTGGTTAAAGATTTCACCACTGGCGGTCAACTTGCCATGAAAACCCGGGCCGTAGTAGCTGGCATCCCCGGAGATTTTGGTTCCTATTTCAGCCTTTTCCTTGGATGCATAGTGCTTGCCCGGAAAACGGACATAACCCTTGCGGGCTGCAATAGAGGCACTTCCGGCACATCCCTCAAGCACCAATGACGTCATTAAAAGAAAGATTAAAACGAAGCCCTTGCCGCGCAACATCGTAGAGCCTTACTCGAAATCATACATGCTGTTGTATGTATTTTCAAGAATTTCTTCTTCTGCGTTCTTGACTTCAGCCTTCTTTTCCTCGGGCTTCTTATTCAAGGTTTCGTAATATTGAGCAGAAAGCTTATTGATATGCTCTTCGCTAGTTTTGGCACGTTTGCGGAGACGTTCCAAGTCCTTATCGGAAATGGTCAAGCGAGTGTTCATCATCTTGGCGGCCTGGATACCCCAAGGAGTCTGACCATATTTTTCCTTCAAGGTCTTATAGGTAATGAGAGTGCTATCCAGCCGTTCCGGATTCATCTGGAAGTAAATAGCCTTCATATACAAGGCCTGTATGCCGGCCTGGGTTTCAGGATATTCCTGGTAAAGGCTGTCGAAGGCAACAAAGGCGCGGGCGTAGGCTGAATCCACCAGATCCATCTTATCCAGAGGAATCTCGGTTGCTATAGTCCAGAGGCTTTCCGCAGCAAGGTAACGATCCTTGGCCAAGTCCTCCTTGGTCTTCAAGGTCACGCGCATGCCCAAGTTAGCCTGAGCCTGCTTTCCGTATTCCGTATCCGGGTACTTTTCGATAATCTCCTTATAGATTTCCTCGGCGGCATCGGGATCGTGCATAAATTCGTCGTATATAAAGGCCTTGGCGTAAGTGGCTCGAAGAACCTTAAGGCTATCGCCAGAATCATTGATTACCACGTCAAGACGTTTTACAGCACTATCAACTTCATCCAGCTTGAACAGGAACAATTCCGCAATCTGGAATTCAGTTCCAAAGAAATTATCGACATTGGGAATGGAATCCAGCTTACGGTCCTGATCGTTCTGGTTGCGCATGGCTATCAGGCGTTGGAGCGCATCACGACGCTCTCGGCTCTGCTGAGCCCATTCGCAAATGGAACGAGATATGTAGCTGCTATCATAATAGATAACGGCCTTATCATAATCCAAGGTTTTGTGCTGTTCGTAATCACCAAGGTTAAAGTAGCTGCGAGAAGCGTAAAGAGTTCGAGGATACTCCGTATTCACCTTCTGCAAGATGATGAATGCATCCGGATAACGGCCTGCCATCAAGGTGATTTCACCGATACGAACCAAGTACTCGGGCTGTTTCTGTTCAAACTCCGGTTCCTTGTACAGAGCCTTGTACTCGTCGGCAGCCTGCAGGTATTCTTGACGATTAACAAGGCATTCGGCAGCCTGTTCTCCTGCGGACTGGCGTTCGCGAGTGTTCAAGAGCTTGATTTCTTCGGCAGTAAAATGCTCGCGGGCCTTATCCCAGTTTTCCTTCTTGTAGTACAGCCCGGCAAGTCTGAAATGAGCCTTGCCCCTCATAAAGGGAGTTCCCGACGTATCGGCAAGAACCGCTTCCAGGGAAGCGATTGCCTGATCCGGGAATTCAGCCTGTTCATCCAGCAACGACAAAAGGTTCAGACCCTGGAAATAGTAAGGGTGCTCCTTACTGGAAATCACAGGTTCCAGGGCGAATCGGCTGATGTTGTATTCATGATTCTTGTAAAGGCAGTAAGCTCGCTGATACTCGACCGCGGGCATGGAATCATGGTCAGAGAAGTAACGTTCAAATTCGTCGTACTTGGTAATGGCCTTGCCCCATTCCTGCTTGTGACGGAAAGATTCGCCAATCAGGAAAACCGCCTCGGCGGTACGTTTCTTGTTCTTGGGAAAACGTTCCAGAACACGGGAGCCTTTTTCAATAACCTTGTCGTACTTTTGCCTTTCTTCTGCGCTAGGAAAGGAATTGTCCGCTTCGGGCACGCTATCCATGCGAGCCTCTCGCATTTCCCCAGCCTGGTCATAAAGTCGTTCCGCATTGAACATGTGGTTCAGATAGGCGCAGCAGGTACAGCCTTCAAAGAAGAAGGCCACCAATGCCAGCGCTATAAAACGGAACTTACACATATTCAAAAAGATACAAAATTGAGCTTGTTAATATTGGTTCAAGTAAGTCACGTAATCGCAAAGCTTAAGCCCAGGCGGAAGTACAGACTTGTCAAAGCGAATCATTCGGACTTCTGCAGGCTTGCCAACCACACGGGCAAGCATTTCAAAGTTGTCCTGGGTTTCCCATACGGCAGCGTCGATTACAAGACCATCTCCGCAATCCGTTTCGCCAGTGCTGTTTCCAATGCCGGAAATTCGGGAATTCTGCTTCAACAGACGGGTAAATACTTCGGGAGCAATTCCCAAATGGTTGGAATTAGAGGAAGAATCCACCACCACAACGTGAACTTCACGGAAATGATTCTGAGCGTCAAACACCACCGTGTAGGTATGCATATAAGGAGCGTTAAAGAAGGTTTCCTGCCATACATTGTTGGAAACAGGCTTGAAGTTTCCTATGGAGTACTTCTTGAAGAATTCCTTGGGAGTGGCACCATAACGAACCAGGTAATGGCCAAGCATGGTACTGAAGTCATGGGTCGTCGACGGCCCCATGGAACCGCGTAAACTGTCTACCGCACGATTCAGGTTGGCGGCAAGTCCGTCATTTGCCACAGGACGGGCCGGGCGAGAAACGATGGTTTCCTGGATTCGCTGTTGGATTTCAGGATAGCTGGCATCGGCCTTCTGGATTTCGGAGAACTGCAGGCGTGCGCGGTCGAACTGGCGTCCCTTCAGGTAAGCTCGGCCCAAGGCTTCACGAAGCGGGAGGTTCTCGGGATAACGTTCCACAAGCGGTTCCAGGATATCACATGCAACCTGAGCCCTGTCCTGCGGAGACATGGAGGAACCAGCACCAGGAACAGGCGGCTTCTTTTCGCCCAAGGTGGCAACCGCCTCGCGGGCAGCCGCATAATCCGGACGGAAAGCAAGAATCCTCTGGTAGATCTTTTCTGCGATTTCGTAATTTCCCTGGTATTCACTCAAGAAGCCCTGCAGCAAAAGAAGCTTGGCATCCACAGGATATTGCGTCAAGGCATACTCTACAATAGCGGAACAGCTATCAAGCAAACCGGTCTGATGGAAAATTTCCGCAAGCAGTTCATAAGCCTTTGGCGAATCACCATTGGACAAGCTAATTGCAGCGCGAACTTCCTTCGAAGCCTCATCGTTGCGGGAATTTTTCAGCAAAAGTTCTGCGTACCAAAGCCTGGCCTCGTAGAGGGCAGGAGCCTTTTCAGAGGAAATGCGAGCCAATTCAAGAGCCGCAGTTTCGTTGCCGGCCATGAACAGATTTCGACTTTCAAGATAGGCAGAAATTCCGGAACCCGGGAAGCGCCCCTGAAGTTTTCCGGTGAGGAGAGTCAGACGATCCTTCTGAAGTTCATTCAGGGATTCCGTCTCGCCGATTTCAAACAAAGTATTAACCGTACCCCAAAGAGAGGGCAATAGATCGGGGTAGAGAACCACGACGCCATCGTAGATTTCATAGGCAGAACCATAGGCTCCACTACGGGACAATTCTGTAGCCCTACGCAGTTCCGTCTGAACCTGGATTGGCATGCCGCCTTTCTCGGATTCCAGGTCCGGGCTGTCACCGCGGAACAAGGTCGAACCTGCCGGCAAGCCATAGGGAACCCCTGGCAGCACTACTTTTGCCGGTCCATAAATATCATAAGCGCGCCAACCAGCCAAAGCCAGTAGCGCACCACAACATAATGTCAAAAAGAGGTACGCGGCCTTACGAGCCGCAGCCGTTGAATTTGCCATTAATCTTCCAAAAAGTCAGCCAGTTTTTCTTTATGTTCCTTGCTCTTCTGCAAACGGCGCAAGGTCTTGTTCTTGATTTGACGGACACGTTCACGGCTAAGCTTGAGGTCTTCGCCAATATCCTTAAGGGTTGTATCCTCGACGGTATCAAGACCGTAGAACATACGCAGGATTTCCTCTTCACGCTGAGGCAGGGAGGACAAGGTCTCCTGGATAAGCTTCTTGCGTTCTTCCCTTTCCATGTCCTCGTCCTGGTTGCCTTCGGAACCAAGAACGTCCATAAGGGTGCTTACAGATTCGCTACTGCTAGAGACGGTGGCGCTATCGCCAATGGGAGCGTCCAAGGAAATATCCACGATCTTTTCCATGACTTCCACGATGTCTCGTTCGTAGGGAGCAAATTCGTCCATGGCGATGGTCTTGTCGTAATCGCCATCGTTTTGCATAAGGGCACGCTTAAAGCGATTTACCAAAGCAAGCTTGTTAGGCGGAATACGGACCGCGCCCACCTGTTCAAACAAGGCCTTCTGGATAGACTGGCGAATCCACCACACGGCGTAAGAGATGAACTTCACATCCTTGTCCATGTCAAAACGCTTGGCGGCCTTGAACAAGCCAAGGTTACCCTCGTTAATCAAGTCAAGAAGGGAAAGTCCGCGGCCCTGGTACTTGCGGGCAACGCTTACCACGAAGCGGAGGTTACCACGGATCAGGCGCTGAAGAGCAGACTTACGAATTTCCTCTGTAGCTCCGGTCTTGATAATGGTCAAGAGAGCCGACTCCTCCTGAGGAGTCAGTGTCGGGAACCTATTCAAGTCTCGAAAGTATAGTGCTTCGTTTGCGTCACTCATAAAAATGCACACCTAATCTCAAATACTATCCGTTTATTTGCTCAAATATGGCTTTTTATGCAGATTTCGTCAAATCCTTAAGTTTCTCATAGGGGTAAATTCCCGAACTATGACCATCACTAAAGGTAATACCAGCTGCATAGCGGCCAACAGATTGAATCTTCACCAAGGCGATATCCGCAGGGACTGTGGAATCATCAAGGATCTTAACGCCGGAATGTTCATCAACACAAAGGGCGCAGGGGCAAGCACAGCGAAGGGTTCTGATATCGCAGGCGCCGCGGGAACCATCGTTCCATTCAAAGCCAAGCTTGCCATCTTCCGTTCTAAAGATTTTCTTAGGTTGAAGCATAGATCCTCCTAGACCTTTTCCACCGGCAAGGCATCGAATTCGTAGTTGTAGTTCTTGAGCACGCCCTCATCCTCGTGGTCAAAGATGGAGACGGTGCGGACCATGGCATCTGCAGCCTGCATAAAGGCCTTGGCTGACTCAGAGTTGGGATTGCTGAGCACCGCAGGTGTGCCGGTGTCGCCGCAGTCGGCAACGGCAGGTTCCAGGGGAACCTTTGCAATCAGCGGAACGCCCCACTTTTCAGCAATCTTTTCACCGCCGCCCTGGCGGAAAATGTAGTGAGGCTTGTTGCACTGGTCGCAGATAAAGTAGCTCATGTTTTCGACGATACCGATTACGGGAACTCCCACGTTATCGAACATGGCGATACCCTTGCGGCAGTCGGCCAAGGCAACTTCCTGAGGAGTGGTAACCACAACCGCACCAGCCATGGGGCAGTTCTGGGTCAAGGTCAGCTGGATGTCGCCTGTTCCTGGAGGAAAGTCCACCAACAGGTAGTCAAGCTTGCCCCAACGTACATGATGGATAAAGTGCTGGATCATCTGGCTCACCATGGGGCCGCGCCAGATGGTCGCCTTGTCGGAATCGGCAAACATGCACATGGAAACAATGCTTACGCCGCCCTTGGCTTCCACAGGAGCGATGGTATTATCGTCAAAGACTTCGGGTGCCTTGTCAATACCGAACATGAGGCCCATGCTGGGGCCATAAATGTCCGCATCCAAAATTCCGACCCTGGCCCCAGACAAACTTAAGGCCATGGCCAAGTTTGCGGTGACTGTGGACTTACCCACGCCACCCTTTCCGCTAGCCACAGCCACCACATGGGCCACTTCGCCGATGTGGGAATTCTGAGGTGCATGGGCAGCGGAATTACCCGTTGCAGAACCGCCTTCCTTGGCAGTGAAAGTCACGTTGACTTCGGTTGCGCCCATAGCCTTCACAATGGCAATGCACTGGTCCTTGAACTGGTCGCGGATAGGGCAAGTAGGCGTAGTGAGACGCAGGTCGAAACTGACCTTTGTACCTTCAATCTTCAGGTTCTGCACAAAGTCCAGTTCCACAATATTCTTGTGAAGATCCGGATCCTGCACGGCGCAAAGCGCTTTTAAGATGTTTTTTTCGTCAAGAATCATGATGTCCAAAAATTAAAGATTAAGAATTAAAAATTAAGAATGAAGACAAAGGAGCCTTCGGCTCAATCTTAAACAAGCGGCGAGCCGCAACCATTTACATTTTTCATCTTTCATTCTTCATTTTTCATCATCAATTATCCATTAAGTGAAAACTTCGGCATCCTCAATAAGTGCGTCATGCAGGGCGGCCATTCCTCTTCGTAATGACTTACCAGAATAATGGTTGTTTCCGTGGAAAGAAGCTGAAGCAAGTGGAACAGCTTTTCGCGGTATTCACCCTTCAATCCCTGAGACGGTTCATCCAGCAAAAGGACCTTGGGCGGGCGAATTGCAGCACGAGCCATCAGCACCAAGCGTTTGTCGATGGGAGACAAGGATCGGACATTCAGGTTCACATCCTCGAAGCCCAGATAGTTCAACCATTCGCGAGCCTTGGCCTTTTCTTCCCAAGTAGGATTGTCAGCCTTGCAAAGGTTTGGCGTAAAACCAGTAAGAAGAACTTCAAGAATACTCAAGTCCTCGCGATACTGCAAGGCTAGTTCCGGAGAGAAGAATCCAAGTTTGGCCTTGTGATCCCAGATGTTGAGACCGTGGCCCGGGCGTTCCCCCAGGAGGGTAATGTCATTATTGTAAATCTGCGGATGGTCCGCCGTAAGCATTCCCATGAGGGTACTCTTACCGGCACCATTCTCGCCCATCACAGCCCAGTGTTCGCCCTTACGAACAGTCCAGTTCAAATTCTTGATAACGTCAGTTTCGCCAAAGCGAACATTGATGTTCTTCAATGAGAAAAGCTCTTCGCCATCAGATTCAGACTTGAATTCAGCCGCAATGTAGGATTTACCGGCCTTCAGGTCCACCACTTCATAATCCTTCAATTCCTTCTTGGTGAACTTGGGCTGGGCTGCCACTTCAGGCAACTTTCCTTCGTACTGGGTAAAGGTCTTATCCGCATATACAAAGGCAGGAATTTCCGGCAGCAGTTCGTCTTCGCGGGCAAGGCGTACGGCAATCTTCAGCCCCGGGCGTTTTGCCAAGTCTGCAACACGGCCAGCCAAGTGGGCGCGATATTCGGGATCGAGACCGCCAAATAAATCGTTAAAGTAGACCCATTCCGGATTTTCCATCCACATGCGGGCCAAAAGCACGCGACGCAATTCGCCGTTAGAAAGACTCAGCAACTTGCGATCCAAAATACCTTCCGCAAGATCTGCAATCTTCAATGCTTCTTCCAGCTTTTCAGGATCCGTTTCCGGCCAGGCCATGTCGTCAATATAGCGGTCCGTCTGCAAAAAGAACTTCTTGTTCAAAAGCAGGTTTCGAACCAAAGGGGCCTCGGAATCACCCAAGCTAATAAAGCGCTGCTGGAAGAACGGAGCCAAGGCCTGCTGGATCTTACGCTGCATGGCCTCCGACATGGTGGAGACATTCTTCTGCTGATTCAAGAAATGAGTAATGACCCGGTCAAGATCCTCGCCCTCGGTGCTGAAAATCTGCACCTGCGGGAACTTCTCGATCAAAGCCTCAAAACGTTTAAATTCCATGGCGCCAAATGTAGAAAAATTTCATTTCGCCTACCACGAAAAAACTCCCGGCGAATCCGCCAGGAGTTTTACATCGAGAGAATTTTTCCAGTCGAATCACGCGAATGAACTTCGTGAGCCACAAGCGACTTGTATTAACAAGTCGTGGTGGCGAGAGCTTTGCTCAGCCGCAGGTTCTAAGCCCGCGTTTAGAGCAAAGCGGTCATATTAGAACTGGGTGAAGAATTCCCATGTTACCTGAGGTACCCAGGACTTGGTCTGGCCAGGATCCTTGTGGTCCCAGATATGGCCACCGTTCTGAGTACACCACTTCACAGGGAAGCGTTCATCCACAGTCTTGTAGTCATAGCAGAGATGAGGACCGGAGCCCTTGTATTCTTCGGCCTGTTCGCCGCTGGCATCCGTAAAGTTCGGGCCATTGTGCTTGAGGGCTGTGTTACGTGCTGCACGACCAAGGTCCGGACGGCACAGGTCGTCCTGCAGGCCAAGCACACCCATCCAGGCAATGGACTTGCCGGAGTGAGGCGGAACATAAATGTTGATTTCAGCCGTTTCGTAAGCTGCTACACCACGAAGCACATGCTGATGGTCGCGGGAAAGGCCGTTGGTGAACATGGAGCCATAGCTGAAGCCGGCGGAGAACACGCGGGAAGAGTCAATGCAGAGATTGCTCTGGAGATCAGCCAAAAGTTCATCGAAGAGGATGTAGTCATCCTGAGCCCAGGGAGCCTGATTGCCGTTACCCTCGGGAGCCACAAAGATAGTGGTCTTTTCTGTGTCCAGAGGCTTCATGCCATAGTAGCCTTCCTGCTGAACGCCACCTGCCCAGCCGCCCATGCAGTGCATACCGAACACAAGGCGATAAGGCTTGTTGTTGTCGTAGTTGTCGGGAATGTCGATTCGGATGGTTCGCTTACCCTTGCTCCACTGGAAATCATAGCTACCAGACTTCACGCGGTTCCAGGTCTTGCCGCAACCGCGGGTAGGAACGGGAGCATTGCCCTTGGCCCAGCCAAAGTCAAACTGTTCTTCAACACCGGCAGCCTTTTCCAAGGTCAGTTCCACGTTGGTATCCAGATTGGCAAGGGCTACATTCAAGGTGTCGAAGCCATCAGCCACCACCTGGAGATTTCCGCCGGCAGCATCCTTCTTCAAGGCGTGTACAACAGGGTTGCCGTAGGAAGCGCCATAAGTGCCACGAGCAGTAAACTTCATATTCTGAATGGCATTGCCCATCTTGACTCGGGCAAAGTAAGTTCCTTCAGCCTTTACAAAACCGCGGAGATCTACAGAGCCGGAACCGTAAAGATTCTTGTCCATGACGCGAAAACCCATGGCATCAAAAATCTGCACTTCTACAGGGCCCGAACTTGCCTGGGAAAAAGAAAGAACGCCATTATTGACACCCACGTAACCCGGGTTCACAACATTACGGATTGCTGCAGGATCAGTAGGCTGTGAGGGATCACTAGGTTCATCCACAGGATCTGTATTCATGGGCTTATCGCGAAGCGTAAAGCTACCAACGCCATCGGTACTTGTAGAATATTCAGTACCGACCAATTTGACGGAAGCCCCCTTGACAGCCTTGCCCTTGGTATCGGACACAGAACCTGTCAAAACAAATGCATTTGCGCCTACAGCCAAAGCTGTTGCCAGGCCAAAGGTAGCCAAACCAAACAGTCTCATAATATCTCCTTTTTATATGAGAATCCATTCACTCATTTTAAAGATACCTCCAAAACAATTCAAAACACACTGGTCAAAAAGTGATTCCGTGGACAATTAGTCCACACCCAATACAGGAAAATTCCGCATATCCACAGAACTAATCCAAAGCAAAAACCATATTCTTTGCTATCTTAAAAAACGATGAATGAATTACTGCAAAAAGCAATTGACGGTGCCAAGAGCTCTGATCCGTCAAGATTTCGCCTCAGCCCTGCCGAAGGCCTGGAAATCCTAAAGAACATTCCCTGGACCCAGGTAGTGGAGGCAGCCGATCAGGTACGACACGCCAAGCTCCCAGGAAACAGGGTGGGCTACACCGCCTTCAGGATTGTGAACTACACCAACGTCTGCGAAATCACCTGCAGTTTCTGCAGTTTCTGCCGCCCGTACCACAGCCCCGAAGCGTACGTCCTTTCTCTGGACGAAATCCGCCAGAAAACCATAGAAGCCAAGGCCAAGGGCGCAGACCAGATCTTTTTGCAGGGAGGCGTCAACAAGGACATCCCTCTTAGCTACTACACCGATGTACTGAAAATGCTCACCCAGGAAATGGGCGTCACCGTCCGCGGTTTCTCGCCCGTGGAACTGGTCCGTATGGCTGAGTTTAACAACATGGAGCTGGACGAACTTCTTGACATTCTCAAGGATGCAGGCCTCAGCTCCGTTCCAGGTGCAGGTGCAGAAATTTTAAGCGACCGTATGCGTCAGATGCTCTCCCCCAAGAAGCTTACCGCGCAGAAATGGTGCGACACGCTGGCCGCCTGCCACAGGAAGGGCCTTCCCGGCAGCGCCAACATCGTGTTCGGTAGCATCGAAACTCCGGAAGAAGTCATCGAGCATCTGGAATACGTCCGCAAGACCCAGGACCTGGCCCGAAAAGCCAACGTTGCCGGCTTTAACAGCTTTGTGGTATGGACTTTCCAACCCCAGACAGACAAGTTCCCCATCCGTCACGTCCAAGGGGATGAGTACCTCAAGCTTTTAGCTCTTTCCCGACTGTACCTGGACAACATCCCCCATATTGAGGTATCCCTGCTGGGGATGGGGCTATCTTTAGGTGAATTAGGTCTTCATTCCGGCGCCGACGACATCAACAGCATCGTTATTGAAGAAAATGTGCTTACAAATCACGGACTCACATCCATCGAACAGGCAGAAACCTTCATCAAAAATGCAGGTTTTGTCCCGTACCGTCGCGATTTGAACTTCACTTGCGACAAATAATCCCCAGAATCCTATAAAAACAAAAAAAAACGGTCCCCCTCAGGGCCGTTTTTCGCTTTTTTTTCAAGAAAACTCGCGATTAAGCGTGCTTCTTGTTGTACTTCTTGATGCTTTTGACCAACAGGGCAGCGAGAATGCAATACATAGAGACTCCTTCTTTACTCAGTATTACGTTTTTCTTTTTTAGCGACTTTTTATCGCCGTTTTTTGACGTTTCGTCGTTGATTTTTACACCTTCGATTTAACGGCGCCAATATTAACATTTTTTTACTAACGTTTCAAGGGAAAAAATGATATAGGGAATAAAAATTTTATTTACGAACATTACATTTTCAGGTCGTTTTACCTTTATCGGCAAAATCGCCTTCAATTCCCCATCTACAGCACTAAATTTTGGTAATTTTGAGCCTATGAAACGATTTTTGTTTGCATGTCTTAGCTTGGCGATGATTGCGAATGCCCGTCCCTCCCTCCAATTGGACCGGGAGCGTATTGAAGCGGGCAAGGCCTTTGGATTACAGCTTGTATACCCTCTGCAGGAAATCCCCGAAAACAGGGCCTCCCTGCAGCTCGAACCGCAAAACGGATTCGTCTTCTCGGGTATTGACAGTACCGACCAGGTTATCCGTCCCGGATTCGACGACATGTTCGATTCCTTCTTTGGCGGTGGTCGAAACCGCGCCGGCTACAAGGCACGTGTATACACCTTCAAAATGAAGGCTCCCAAGAAAACTGGCCAGATCAACGTGGGCCAAATTTCCTGGGTCATTGACGGGCAACACCATACCATTGCAGGGAACATTCCCGTCAACGTTCAGCGCGCCTACTCCGACGACGCCCTGACCGTCTCCCTAAAGCCCAGTAAGACCACCATCTACGAAGGCGAACAGATCTACGTTACCCTGGGTTTCCACACCTACGAGCATTTCGAAGGCAACCTGCAGGCAACAGACATGAACACCGGCGACGACTTCATCGTCCATCGCAGTGATCTTTCCGAAATGAAGTTTGAACCTGTGGAGAACGCCCGCCGCGAACTTCAGGCAAGCGCCAAGTTCGCCTGGCTCTCTCCCACCAAGAGCGGCTCCCTCCAGATTCCGCCCTTCAAGTTCAAGTACACCAAGAGAGGCGAACCCAAGGTTGTCGAAGAAAGCAAGCAGATGGGCGGCATGTCCTTCTCTAGCCGAAGCGTCAAGCAGGAATCCATCGACGCCGAAGCCACCACCCCCACAGTAAAGATTACCGTAAAGCCCCTGCCGGAAGAAGGCAAACCCGCCGATTTCGATCGCATGGTTGGCAACTACAGCTTTAGCGCGGAATTCGACAAGACCAACCTGAAGGTAGGCGAAGCCCTGACCCTGAACATCAACATCAAGGGCGACGGCCTTCCCGGTTCCATTACAGACCCCAAGCTCCCCGACTTCAGCGATTTCCGCTCGGTACCTCCCGAGACCAACATCAGCAAGAAGATTTCTGGAAGCAAGGTCATTACCACCAAGAGCATCAAGGTATTCCTGTATCCCAAGAAAAAGGGAACCTTCACCATTCCAGAAATCAAGTATTCCTGGTTCAACCCTACAAAGAAGAAGTACGAAACTGCAGTAGCCGGCCCCTGGGATATCGAAGTTGAAAAGGGTGACGCCACTGCCGAGGCCATTTTCCAGTCTCCTGTAGCAAGCAATAACGGCCCAGCCGCCGTTCAAAAGCAGGAAATCGAGGCCCTGGGTTCCGACATCCGTTTCATCCACAGCATCAAGGGCATTTCCGATAACGCAGCCCCCTACAAGAGCATCCTCTACTGGATTCTCTTTGCCGCAGCAATTCCCTTCTACTTTATTGTTACTGTCGCGGTCAAGACCAAGCGCAAGCAGAATAGCAACGCCGCCCTGGTCCGTAAGGGCAAGGCCAACAAGCAACTGAAGGCACGATTCGCCAACGCCAATGCCGCTCTCCAGAAGGGCGACGCAAAGGCTCTGTTTGCCGCATTGGAAAACGGTCTTGTAGATTACCTCAGCGACCTCACCAATACAGAATTCAAGGGTATGACCCGTCCCCAGATGAAACAGGAACTTGAATCCAGGGGCGTCAAGGCAGAAACCATCGCCGCCATCGACAGTTGGCTTGAGAAGTGCGCCTTTGCAAGATTCGCTCCGGTGAACCCCTCCGCAGAGGAACAGAAGCAAATGCTTGCCGATGTGGAAAAGCTCTGCGAAAACCTTGGAAGTTTGAAATAATCTGGAGTGATCACCTTAGTGTGAAACTAAAGAAAATAGTCGAGATTAGCGAATATGAAGAACGTTCTTAAAATCTGGTTGGCCGCAGCCCTGCTATGCGTTGCAGGACTGGGCTCCGCAAACGCCAAGGAAGCTTCCTGCCCGGGAATCGAAGCAGGCGCCAAGGCCTACAATGAAAATGATTTCGAAAGAGCCGTAGACGAATGGCGCAGTTGTGTAGACAACGGCATCCAGGATGCAGACCTTTACTACAATCTAGGCAACGCCTACTTCCGTAGCACCAAGCTGGGCTTCGCCATTTTCTACTACAAGTCAGCCTTGCGCCTCCGTCCGAACGATCCAGACATTCAGCACAACCTGGCTTACGCCCAGGCCATGACCAAGGACAAGGTCGAGGAGGATGACGAAGAGAACCCCCTGCTTGCAGGACTTTTCAAGGCTCATCACGCCTTGAGTCTTAAAGTTCAGTTGTTCATTCTGCTCGGTCTCTTCTGGATTATCGTTCTCGCTGCCGTGGGCAACAAGATTTCCGTAAGCGAAAAGGCAAGGAACGTATTCATGGGAACCATCTTCGCCCTGACCGCAATCTTCTGCGTCATCGCAGCAAGCGCCGGCTACAAGGTGTTTGTCGCTGAAACTGAAATCACTGGAGTCGTCACCGCCGCAGACGCCGACGTCACCAGCGCTCCAAGCGACAAGTCCCAAACCCTAAACACCCTCTCCGAAGGAACCTCCTTCGAAGTTCTTTCCGAACAGGGGCAGTTCGTAGAAATCCGTCTTGGCGAAAAAGTCAAGGGATTCGTAAAACATAGCGACGTGGGAATCATCAAGTAATTTCGGAATGTTCATTAGGCGATAGTCCACAGCACATTGCCATCATAAGAAAAGGCCTCCCGAGGGGAGGTCTTTCTAATTGTCTCGACTAGTTGAATCGTAGCATCAAGGCGATTTCAAATTGGAGAATCTGCCTCAGGTGCGGAGTTTCGTCATCCAGCTTTTCGTGAATCTGGCGGTATTCAATATAGGAGCTCATGGAAGCCATCTTATTGAACTGGTAACTTGCTGCCGGACGCAGGAACCATTCGTGAGTTCTAGACGGAACCGTACGATCGGTCAAGCTAAGCTTCGGATTGTAAACCGTAACTTGCTGCTTATCCTCGCCCTTGACACCGGAATCAAAAGTCCACTGCCTAAAGATGCCATCGGTACCGCTGTCCTTGTTCCACATATCATAGCCTTCGTCAGGATCGTATTCCTTACGGATGGTTTTCTTGTAGTCATAGCCCGCTGTAAACTTCAGGTCTATGCTGTTCTTGAACTTGAAGAACCACTTGAAGAACTTTACGGCCTTGTCAAGCTTCAGCGGGTAGGTCACAGTCACGTCGTCACCGATATTGAAGGCGAAGTCGTTGTACAGCGAAGTATGGATCCAGGGAGTATTCCAGAAGTACTCGGAAGTATCGCGGCTATTGCCGACGGAATCAGGCCATGCAGTACTGTTGATTACTTCTTCCTTCGGGCGGCGATCCGTATCGTCAATCTTCATGCGGACCGCATTTTCAATGCGCATGTTGTTCTGCAGCAAGAAGGTAATGCGGACCAGCGGGTTGAAATTGATCGTCTGACTCCAGGAATCTTCAGCACTCTGGAAAGGGTGTACCGTCGTGGTGTAGGTGTATTCAAAGCGATGGTTCGTAGAAACACTGCGGAAGCCATTCAAGAAACTGACTCGCTGGGCAAAGTTCGGAACATTGACGCCAATGCCAATCTTGGGCCATACGGTGGTGGTATCAATGTACAACGGGTACTCACGAGACTGGGAGAAATCTTCCTTCCACTGCAAATCACCGGTAACGCCGATATCCCAAATAGGCAGTGTAATGCCGGTACCCATCTGGAACTGGCGAGACACAGAATGACGGAAGTTACCCTGGTACACAAGGGTATCAACATGATGGTTGCGGTACTGGGCAAAATGACGGTAATCATCGCGATGGTCCAAGCCCATGTCACCAGAAACAATGTTGTAGAGGCCTCGATTACGATAACCGTTGCCTAGACCAAGGCCGTACAGATAATACTGCATCGGGGTAACGCCTTGTTCTTCATAAAGCTGTGCCAGGGTGAAGTTTTCGCCCACCGTATTGGTACTTGCGTTCCAGTTAAAGCGAATTTCACGCCACTTGATCTTGTCAAGGGCTCGAGCAACCATGGATTCCTTGCCGAAGCTCCGCACGAAATCCAGGATCTTAAAGGTCGGAGAAAATTCAAAGCGGTTGGTCTGGGAAATAGTCCAGTAGTTCTTCTCAATGGTTGTTTCATCCCTAAAGTCAAAATCGTTGGGGATAGTCTTCTGCTGGTTAAAGTCGGAACTAAACGTAGAGTTAAAGGGGATAAACGGAATCAGGCGAGGATTGAAACCAAGTCTGAACTGTTGAGAACGGGCTCGTTCGTTACGGAGAATACCATAGGAACGGCCGTATTCCCTATGACCAACGCTATCAACCTTATAGAACGTAGTACTGTCGTAGAGAATTTCGTAGGAATCCGGATCCAGCATGTCAATGGGCAGCGTATCACCATTGGCCGAAATCTTCGGGATGGTATCGTACGGAATAGCCACAATACTATCAGCAGACACATAAACCTTGCGGTCGGTATGGTCGAAGTCAAAGATGTAATCGTTGGCGAAGAGGCCGCCATCTCGAGAAGTAAAGAAGTTTTCCTTTACGAAGCCTTCCCTATCGCCACCGCCGTACATATCACGCTTAATGTTCAAGGAGTAGCTTGTTGTCAAGAAGGACAAGATATTCCAACGCATGTTCAGCTTGTGGTTCAATTCGGTCGTGTAGGTAACAACCTTGTCTACCTGAGGTTCAACAAAGTCCGGATCACGGCTCTGGTTCACATAGCGAACATAGTTCAAGTCAAACAGAGTAAGGTCGAAAGTCTGGGGCCAAGGTTCAAATTCAGTTCTAGAAATATCCTTAAGCCAGTCATATTTCTTCAAGCCGTCGAGGGGTTTGAACTTAAAGAGGCTAAAGGTACCCAGCTTATATTCCAGGATGGTGTGGTAAGAGTAAGTCGAGTCAGATGCTGTTGTGGCACGGCCTTCGGATTCCGTGTAGGAGTAACTTACTGCAGGACGTTCCAGGAACATCTGAGAAAGCACTTCGCCAACAGCGGTCTCGCTGGCCTTGTAATCCTTACGGTAGCTGATGCCGAAGTTCTTCTCGCGAACGTAGGACTGGTAACCCTTGGACTCAGCATCGTCACGAAGAGCCTGTTCTTCCTTGTCCGTCTCGACACTCAATTCCTGCTGGAACATGTCTCCGGTCAAGTCAACAAAGCTGCTCTTCTTCAAAAGCACATCATCCGTAGGCTTCATGTAGGGGCGCTTGGTGGAGCTATGGTAGCCTAAGGAAAGAGGAATATGGAAACCAGCGCTATCATTCAGGAACTTATTCAAGTTCATGGTGAAGTCGCCAGCAATATCCAACTGAGAAGCAGCCTCGGAAGTTCTCGGCTTGGGAGAGCCATTGGATGTAGAAAGCGTAGCAAAGTCACCATCCTGATAGCGGACCGTTCCGGACAGCGAGATAAAGTCAGAGAAGTTCACCTGGCCAGCAACACGGGCTGCATAGCCCCAGTCCGTATCCATGTCGGAAAGGCGCAGGTCGTTCAGCCAGAAGGTACCCTTCAGGTCATCGGCAGAGGCGCTGGAATCCGCAATAATGACAAAGCGCATCCAGTCGATGCTGGTAACAGAGGGATTACCAACAAGGCGAAGCTTTTCTTCACGGTCACCACCGAGGTCCTTTTCTA
The DNA here is from genome assembly GCA_024398965.1 of Fibrobacter sp. NCBI lineage: Bacteria > Pseudomonadati > Fibrobacterota > Fibrobacteria > Fibrobacterales > Fibrobacteraceae > Fibrobacter > Fibrobacter sp. The sequence continues at coordinate 67,758 of JAKSIF010000001.1, forward strand.
CAGCCTTTATGAAAGGCGGACGGCGTCCACGCTTCAAGTCGGTAAAGTCAGCAACATTCAGTGCAAATGCATTGTCAAGCCAGTTCTGTTCGTGGCAATCCTGTTCGCGAGCGCAATCGTTTCTCAGGTTGACCGGGCGGAAACTCCATTCGTAGTAGTCATTGGAGCCTTCCAGGGAACCTTCACCGAACTGGATTGCAAAGCGAATCGGAACATTGTCCGCCTTGGTCTCGTAATGGATTTCCATCTTCACAGACTTATAGCTGGAGAAATCCTTCTTGTCGGTTTCAAAGATTCTTGTAACACCAACTTCCTGGCCCGGACTCATGTTGTGGTAATCCAGGACAAGGGCGGTTTCCTTCAGAGGGGCGTTGGAATCGGAATCACGCTCTGTGGTGGTATTCGGAGACTTATGATACTTGTTCTTGTCTTCACGGTTATTAATGGTGGAGACGCTGATGAAAGTCGTATCCTTGGAGCTGACGGACTCGGATACCTGAGTTTCCACGCCGTTCACTTCTACGATCTGGGAATTTTCTGTAGAAGAAGTACGGTAGTAATCCGCGACAGTGGTTTCCTCCCAGGAATTTCCAACAACAGCCAGATGGACAATCTGGGCCTTGGCTTCGGCCACACCAGAAGTAAGCTTACCCATCCAAAGTCTTGTATACTGGGCTTCGGCAAGAATAGTCAAATAATCGCTACCCATTGCAGAAACTATGGTATCATACTGATTCAAAGGAATACGCCACTTGCGCCAGCCATTCTTCAAAACTTCAAAGTTAACCTGGTCCGTATCAGACAAGTCAATGCGGTAACGGACAAAGCTGATATCCGTATCCAAGGAACCGTTCTTATTGATATCTTCGGTATCGTAGGTTCGTTCACCGGAGTTGTTTTCAGTACCGTTGATATATATGGGAGGATCGCTTTCGTCGTCAAGGTCGTCATTGAAATTATCGCGAGCAATATCCGTAGTAGAAGCATCGGAATTCAATGTGTTATAGATGGTGGATACACATCCAGAAATTCGGCAGTCCCAAACCTGACGAGTTTCATCAGAACCGGAAACCCCATCCAAGCCCTTGTCGTGAAGTGCCGTGGTCGTACCAAGATCATTTTCACCATCGTAACGACCGTTAGGAGCATAACCGTTAATGGAAAGGTCTTCACTGACAAGACCAAGATCCAGATAGATGGAACCCACGTTACCGCGAGCAACAACTTCGATATACTTCATGTCGCTCAGATCCTGGTAATAGGAACTGTTCGGACGCATCACGCCACCCCAGGAGTTTCCAGACAGATTGTCGTTCGCCCTAAGGGTCATCTTCAAAACGGTCAAGTGCTGGTTGTCCACATCGGAATTACCGACACCCGGATAGATGTTCTTATAAAGTTCAGTATTGTTGCTGTGCCAAATGAATTCACCCTGATGACGGTAGTCAAGGTTCTCGATGTAAGTGGACGGCACATCTTCCACGCCACCCGGAGGGGACGCATGGTACCAAGAAAGCCTAGACAAGGAATAAGTCAAACCGGACTGGGTAGATTCGAAATCTTCCACCAAGGCAGACTTGGCATCGCTCGTATTTGCATTATGGTGACTTGCGGCAAATTCTGCTTCAAAGCGCCAGCTGGAAGGATCCGTCGCGTTGATTCCCGGAATGGCGTTCACCAGTTCGGTCAAGGCGCGCACCGTATCCTGCAAACGCAGGTTCATACCCCAGAGGAAGCTGGAGTAGGGTTCGTTACCCAGGGTCGGAGTCTTTGCCGTCGTACTCTGGCTCTTGTAGAGAGCGGTAATACCGAAGACAGAACCGGCGCCCATGCCATACAGGTCAAGGGGAAGCTCAGCACGGGCACCAAGCAACAGCTTGTTGTCGATAGAGAAGAACGGTTCGCATTCGTAACTGACCTTGATTTCCTTGTTGGGATCAAGAGCTCGTTCACTCAAAAGTTCAATCTGGCCCAGTTCATAGTTGACTTCGTAGTCCGTTCCGCGGATCAAGGTCGTAGAGCCTGCAGTAACCTTTTCGGTTCCCGGAGAAATATCCATACAGGAACTACCGTTGACGGAATAGCTGGAATTGGGATCGCGAACGCTAATCATGGAGTTGCGGCGTTTACCCACAGATTCAAAATAGAAGCGGCTTGTATAGCGAGACAAGTTGTAGACAGGCAGCGTATAAAGCTGAGCCATGGCCGCAGAAGAGTCAAGGTTACGCAAGGGTTCCAAGCAGTTCTGGGTAGCACGTTCCAAAGCCCTTGGACCATCGTACTCTTTCAACTGCTTACAGGGCAGCCACATTTCACCCGTATAGGAACCAGCCGGAGTCTTGGTAAAGATGGTTGCATCGTTCACCATCGGGCTTCCGGTACTCTTGTCCACAAGGCCCAGGGAATCCAGGTAAGTGCCTGCAATACCAGACTTGTTCTTCATGCGCAAGATATAGTTGGAAGCGCTAGCATCGGAAATACCGACAGAGTAGACATTTCGAAGCATCAACTGGTCGATGTCTACCAACTCAGAAAGGGTTGCGTCCCACTGAATAAGGACAACCTTTGCACCATCACGAACCGTGGTTGTGTTTCCACGACCGGAGCCATCGCCACTCCAGCTTGCAGCCACCAAGGTGTTGCGATTCACACCGTTAATTTTCACAATACCCGTCTTGGCATCATAGGTAAATTCCGTGGAAGGAATTTCAACCATACGTTCCACAAGCTTTTCGATGATCTTGCCCGAAGGGGTCTTATAGACCACAGTCACATTGTCAATAACGCCCGTCGTGGTGTTCGTGGCGCCACGCTTATAAAGCTTCAGGTTTGTCGCAGGATAGTTGGAGGTAGAACGCCCACCAATATGGGCCTTAATGTATTCCGTCCTGGCATCATGGTTCAGGAAGTAGTAACGATAGGCAATGAACTGCTTATCCAGCACCTGGAATTCAGAGGTGGACTCGCTGGCCTTAAGAGTATAGTCTTCCTGTTCACCCCCATCCTGGGAAGCAATGGTTGTCAGGCGCCAGTCACCCAATTTCCAGTCAGCCTTGATACCGAACAGGCCCTGGTGGTTTTCGGAATAACCGGTAAGTTCCGTACCCGTTAAAGCAAGATTCGTGGTACCAGCTTCCACACGCTGCAGAATGTAGTCCTCGAACTCGTCCTTGTAGGATTCCTCGTAAACAACGCGGACCTGATTCTGGGCCCCAAGGCCTTCTTCCACATTGTTGATTTCAACAGTGATGTAGGGGCCAATCTTACCCTTCACCATAAAGTTGGGAGTATAGTTCAAGGTGGGGCTGGGCCAAAGGCTCGTCTTGGTACTGCCTTCGGCATCGTCCTTTTCGCCATAGCCCTTCAAACGGATGTCCATGGTACCCTGAAGCATCAGCTTCGGCTTATCCAGCCCAAAGTCACGCATCCAGGCCGGCATGGTCACAGGGATAGTAATGTCGAATACGGAACCCGTTTCCGGTGTCTCATAGCCTTCGTTAGCCTGACCTACAAGACCATTCAACCACAGGCTTCTACGGCCGGTGTTGTACATGTCGTTCACGTAATCCGTAAGTTCCGGGTAATGAGCAGTCCACAAGGTGGTCGTGTCGCGAGAAACAGAGTTCACGTGCTTTTCGCTAATGTCCATTTCACGGGTTGCCACATCAATGTCATGGCTAAAGACCTGGCCCTTGGAGTTGTTCATCAACCTTGGAGAAGAGCCTACACCACCAAAGGGAAGCATTCCACTTAGGGGATCTACAGAAGGCGGCAGCGAGATATACTGGTAAGTAGGCTGCCATTCCGTTTCCGCAGGGTCTGCAGAGGCTACGGTCACAGATTCGTCAGAGGGCGTAGCCGGCGGTGCCGGAGGAGGCTCGACAGAGGAAGAACTTTGCGGGATTTCTACGGATGAACTGACAGGTGCGGGAGCGGGTTCAGCAGGAGCAGGCTCAACAGGTGCGGGCTCAGCAGGAACTTGTTCGGCAGAAGCGGTTTCCTCGACCTTCGGGGTTTCTGCAACAGGAGCTTCAGAAGATGCAGCAGAAGATTCCTCCGCGGCTTCTGTAGGAGCAGATTCTGCAGTCGCCGTCTCTGTTGGTGCAGGCGCAACGGTAGCCGCAGAATCAACGGATTCCGGTTCTGCAGGAACAGAATTTGCCACAGAAGCGGAATCACTCTGTGACCAGGCGAATCCTGCGGCAAAGGCTACTCCAAGAGCAAGCCACCAATGTTTAAAACCTTCAAACGACACGTAATCTCAGTTCAAAAAAGCCTAACAATCCCTAGACAATTATCCACCATACAAAATACTGAATTTCAAGTCAAAAAATCCAGTTTCAAAGGGCGGATACGCCTAGAATTTGCGGGAAATTAGCAAAATATTCCAAAGAAAAATGGATTATTCCATCAAGCAAGCCTTTTTACGCCCCATTTTTCGTTCCAAGCACTAAACAAGTGTTTAGAACAAACTAATAAACACCGAAAGGAATCCTTTTATACGTAAAAAAGCACTTGGCTTTATACCAAGTGCTTTTTTGAAAATTATTCTGTAAAAATTACAGCGGAATATTAGCGTGTTTCTTCCAAAGGCGCTTCTGATCCTTAGTCTTCAGAGCGTCAAAGGCGCCAACGAGACGCTTACGTACGTCTTCCGGCTTGATGACTTCGTCAACCACGCCCATGGCAGCGGCAACGTAGGGGTTCATCAATTCTTCTTCGTACTTGGCGATGCAAGCGGCACGAGCAGCAACCGGATCCGGTGCAGCAGAGATTTCCTTCTTGTTGATGATTTCAACAGCACCTTCTGCACCCATCACAGCCACCTGGGCAATAGGCAGAGCAAAGACGTAGTCTGCGCCCACATCCTTGGAGTTCATGGCGATGTAAGCACCACCGAAGGCCTTACGGAGAATGAGGGTCACCTTAGGCACGGTTGCTTCGGCGAAGGCGTACAGGAGCTTTGCACCATGGCGGATAATGCCGGAGTATTCCTGCTTGCTACCAGGCATGTAACCCGGAACGTCTACGAGAGCCAGCAGCGGAATGTTGAAGGCGTCGCAGAAGCGAACGAAGCGGCCAGCCTTGGAGGAACCGTCTACGTCGAGGGAGCCGGCGAGAACCTTGGGCTGGTTAGCAACGATACCGATGACTTCACCGTTCAGGCGGGCAAAGCCGATTACAACGTTCTTGCCCCAGTCCTTCTGGACTTCGAAGAAACTGTCGGAGTCAGCGAAAGCAGCGATCACGGCGCTAACGTCGTAAGCCTGCTTGTAGTTATCCGGAACGATGTCCTGGATAGTGGAGCTCTTGTCTTCAACAGCTTCGCAGGTTGCTTCCTGCTTATTGAGGAACTTCTTGAAGAGTTTCTTGATGCCGTTTTCATCCGCCTTTTCTTCCAGCTGTTCTGCAGCAGGAACGGGCTTGCACTTGTTACCCTGAGGCAGGTAGGAAAGGAGCTTGCGGACGCCTTCCAAGGTCTGCTTGTCGTCATCGAACATGAAGTGAGCCACACCGGACTTTGCGGTATGCACAGGAGCACCACCCAGTTCTGCAGCAGTGATGTTTTCGCCCATGACCTGCTTAACAACAGCGGGACCAGTGAGGAACATCTGGGAAGTGGACTTGGTCATGAAGATAAAGTCAGACAGAGCCGGAGAATAGCAGGCGCCACCAGCGCAGGGGCCCATGATCACGGCAATCTGAGGAATCACGCCAGAAGCCCAGACGTTACGGGCCATGATGGCACTATAGCCAGCCAGGGAGAACACACCTTCGTCGATACGAGCTCCACCGGAGTCGTTCATGGCGACAAAGGGGCAACCGGCTTCAACAGCCATGTCCATGACGCGGCAAATCTTTTCAGCATGGCACTGACCGAGAGCGCCACCGCCAACAGTAAAGTCCTGAGAGGAAGCAAAGACCAGACGGCCATTCACCTTGCCGTAACCGGTAACCACGCCGTCACCCAGGACGACCTTGCTTTCCTTGAGAACGCGGTTGCTGGACTTGCGAAGAGCGCCAACTTCCACGAAAGTACCTGCGTCGAACAGCATTTCCATGCGTTCGCGGGCAGTGCACTTGCCGGACTGGTGCTGCTTATCGATACGGGCAGCGCCACCAGCAGCCTGAGCCTGGCTCAGATACTCATTCAGTCTGTTAAGATGTTTTTCGTTCCACATACTGTAAGAACCCCTTGTGTAAAATTTTCGCAAACAAAGATAAAAAACGCAGTAAAAGCGGTCAACTTATATTGGTTAAATTATTGCGTATAAGTAAGTTGGTAGAAAATTGTAAACAAGAAAGGCTCCCGGCAATTCGCCAGGAGCCTTTTGCAAAAGCAGTCTTCTTAAATAAAGGCTTCGATACCTTCGCGGCACTTTTCCCACTGCTTGTTCTTCTTGCACAGAAGGTCAAGCATCTTTTCGTAGGTAGCCGTGTTGGAGAAGCCCTTCCACAGGCGACGTTCCACAGATTCACCGCTATCCTTGTCGATGGTGGTGATGGTGTCGTAGTAGTTGGAGTTATCCTTGAATTCGCTGATGAGGATGCCCTTCAGGTCTTCGGTATAGATTTTGGCGGCATACTTCAAGATGGATTCGTTGAAGTTCAGTTCGTTTTCAACCAGCCAATCGAAGTCCTGGATCGGATCGCCGTAGATGAGCCAGTGCTTGAGGGCGAGAGCCACAACCAGGTCCTTGACGGCGCTGCGGAAGATGAACTTGTCTTCGAGACGGCCGTTCCAGGTGATGCGGGTCAGCGGATTATCGTCGTTAGCTTCGATGGACACGCCCTTACCCGGGGTAACCTTGCGGATCTTGATGGGAAGGCGAGAAAGGAGCTGCCAAGCCTTGGTGAAGGCGATGGTCTTGCGGACGAAATCGCGTTCCTTTTCGGGAGCAACACGTTCGAATGCGCCGAAGCAACGCTGGTACAGGGTTTCCTTATCGAAAATGCAATCGGAAGAACGGCATTCGCTGAGCTTGCCATCCATCATGAAGAGGGTCTTTGCAAGTTCGGGGCGCATACGGACTTCCAGCTTACGGGTACGAGCCTTCAGGCGGACACCGTCCTTGTAAACGTAGGTAAAGCCTTCTTCCTGGTAACGCTGCCAAATGAAGAACTGCAGGTCGTCGGCAGCACGCAGATGATAGCTGAACACCGGGTTCTGACGGTTGTTGGCCATGGTCACCTGGTTCAGGAAGCTGTCGGAACCCTGGTAGGGAACCACAACCTTAACGAGAACCTGGGGGTTCACCGGCTTCTTGCTCTTCTTGGCATACTGTTCGTAGGTAAAGAGAGACTGGGCACCGTTAATAATCTTGGGACGTTCGATGAGCAAGACCTTCTTGCCGTCGCGTTCCTTAAGACGCAGGTCATCGCCAGTGAGGGTCATACCGTTGTGGAGGAACGGGAAATCGTCCACATTCACATTCTGGTCATCGTTACGTTCCATGGTCTGGAAAGCGTCGATGAGGGCTGCGTTGGTGTGAGTCAGGTTACCGAGGTAGGTACGGATGTTACTGGAGACGATAGCCATGTTGTGCTTGGTCTTCAGGCGCTTACCCAGGTTAACGTGATAGTCAAAAATAGTGCGGATGGGGCAGAAACCGAGGAAAAGTTCGCCGTGGTCGCTGGTCAAGTGCAGCGGTTCGGAATCCATCACGATTTCCAGCTTATCGTCGGCAGAGCGGATATCGCGGGTCAGGTCGTCGTGTTCTGCAATGATTTCCAGCTTGGCCTTGATTTCAGCCTTCCAGAGACCCAGCTTGCGGCGCATATCCTTGAGGGTACGTTCCAATTCGGAATCGGTAATGTCGCGGCTAGAACGGGTACGGAGAACGGTGATTTCGAGGGTTTCCATGTAGGGACGGCTTGCCGGAGCGTCATCGTCTTCTTCTTCGGCGTCGTCGGAAATCTTGTTTACGGCCCAGGGGTCAGCTTCTTCGCGGAGAGACATGAAGAACGGGTTCGTGGGGTCGCTAGTACGGAAAACAGCGATCTGCAACTGCTTCAAGTCGGAATTCAGGTGAGAAACAACCTTTTCGAGGGGGGTGTCTTCATCAAGGAAAATGAAGAATTCCATGAAGCCCTGGGTGTACTGGAAACCGTGGAAGCAACCATTTTCGTCTAGATTTAGGTGTCTGAGTGCCTTAATGCGATCTGTAGGATCATTCGGGTTAAGGCTCAAAAGGTTAGCCACAAAGGCAAGACGACGTTCCTGCGATTTCGTTAATTCCATTTTTTTCCTCGAATCTAATAGCCAAAAGTCGGGAGCATAGCCTGCTCCTTCCCCTGTACCATATTTACATTATAAAAATAGTTTCAATTTGGACTATTTGAGTACAAAAAACTTAAACTTTTTAATTTTTTTTTCGATTTAGCCCGTTTATTAGTGAACATTTGCGCAATTTTTAAACTTTTCACCTTTTTTCCCCATGTTTTTCATCTTTTCAAATTAAAAATGCTATGATTTACACCATAGGAGTATCGTTATGAATTTGCTAGATGTAATTGCAAAAGCCAAGGCTGAAAAAGCAACAACACTGGACCTTTCCCAGCAGAACCTCCGTCTCCTCCCGCAGGAACTTTTCGAACTGGAATCCCTGGAGGAACTGATCCTTGACCGTAATATGTTGGTGGAACTCCCCGACGACATCGGCAATCTCAAGAATTTGAAAAAACTCTCCGTCAGCGAAAACGACCTGATGGAACTTCCCGAGACTATCGGCGAACTTACCAAGCTGGAACACCTGTACCTAGGTTACAACAGCCTGTCCGAACTTCCGGACTCCGTGGGCAACCTGAAGAACCTCCAGCAGGTAAACATCGCCAAGAACCAGCTTCTTGACCTGACCAACGAAGTAGGCAAGTGGACCAAGGTGACAAAGCTTAGCCTCCACGACAACATGCTGGCAGAAATCCCGGCAACCCTGGGCAAGCTCAAGAAGCTTAAGAAGCTTTACCTGGATAACAACGACCTCTCCAGCATTCCTGCCGCCCTCGGCAAACTGGAATCCCTGGAGATTCTCATGGTATCCGGCAACAACCTGGGCGCAATTCCCTCCGAATTCGGCGACCTGAAGAAGCTGAAGGAACTGGTCCTGGACGCAAACCAGCTGGCCACCCTGCCCGAAAGCCTGGCCGAATGCGAAAGCCTCGAGACAATTTCCGTTATCGAAAACCCCATGGAAGGCGGAATCCCTCGCGTCCTGCAAGACAAGAAGGGCCTGAAAATCGACCAGTAGTTTAACCTGAAGTTCAAAAGGTTAAAGGGGCATGAAGGTAAACCAGGAAAGAATTCCCGCAAAAACCGATGTGAAAAAAACTCCATCGGTTTTTTGCTTTTGGGTCATTCTGTTATCTGCAGTATGGTTAGCGGGTTGCAGCGACTTCCTTTCGCCAGTAGATAGTACCCCCTCCCCTACCGAGTACTCCTACAACTACTGGCTTCTAGAAAAAACCTTCCTCTTTGAGGAGGAACTAAAGGAACTGAACCTTCCGGCAGAAGGGGACTCTGTTTCAGACCTCTACAAGGCTGTGAAGCCTATCGATCCGTACACTCGCTACTACCCACCGTCAAAGAGCGAAGACGTTAGCATCGCCATCAACACGAGTGTTGTCCAAGGTGACGTTGGCATGGAGTACGTCCTGGGCAGTACTGATTATCCTTTGTTTATTTACCGAGTCTACCCGGATGGTCCAGCAGGGCGGGCGGGCGTTCCGCGCTACGGAAATATCATCCAAGTCAACGGGCTCGACATCATGGGAGAAAGCGCCTACAGCACCTACGATTCCATCCTGACCTACTCCAAGACCATGTCCATGACCGTTGTCTCCCTGGCTCAGGATACACTACGCTTCGAGCTGACAAAGGAAGACGTCTACGCCCCCACCCTGTTCGTCGACACAACTGCTGAAGGCGTCATCGTCATGAACATCCGCGAGTTTAAACTGAATACCGCAGACAAGGTCAACGGATCCCATGGAGAACTAAAGGCCTATCTAGACTCCACTGCAAATGAAACTGCGCCGCGAATCATTGACTTGAGAAACAATCCCGGCGGCCACGTGCAACAGTGCATTGCCATGGCAGACTTGTTCGTGAAGCAGGGGCCCCTTTCCACAAGATCCTGGAGAACCTTTGACGCCTACGGAAACTCGCAGCACAAGAAGGCAACCGTTTCTGCCAGCTCCGGAGATCCTGGCGAAAAAGGCAAGTTCATTCTGCTGGTGAACAGGAACAGCGCCAGTTGCGCAGAAATTTTTGCAGCAGCGGTTTCCGAGGGCGCAGGCGTTCCTGTGGTCGGGGAAAACAGCTTCGGCAAGGGCATCGGCCAAACCACATGGAAAACCTATGCCAAGGGCCTCGCCATTATTACCAACCTGGAATTTCTAACCCCAAAGGGAAACTCCTACCACAAGAATGGCATTCAGCCAGACTACCCCTGTGAAAACGTCTCACTCCAGTGCGGGGTCGAGGCTATCAAGAAATATTACGGCCAGAGCAAGGCTGCAAAAAAAACACAGTCGGAACAAGGGCCTCTGTTTGAAACGGATTTTCCCATCGTTAGGAATCATCAATTTATCGGGGGGGCTCTGCTTGACGAAGCTTATGTCAGGTAACCCCATAAGGAGAAACAATGAAATTATCTAAAGTCTGTGCGGCAGTGGCACTAAGCCTTGGGCTATCCTTCATAGGATGTTCTTCGGACGGATCCAGTGATGGAATCAACCTCCCTCAGAACCAATGGGACCCCGAAGATGGCACTTACACCCAGGAAGAAATCGAGTTGCTGTTCAACAACGAGCTTCTCGGTTTATTCTATATGGAAGCCAAGAATGAACTGAAGGACGCTGACGCCTATATGGGTAAGGGCAGCACCAGCAGCGTGTATTCCAAGAGCGCCTGTACCGGTCCCTATGTGGATGTGTGCTACATGTACGAACAGTTGAGTGACAACTTTACCCGATACTTCGATCCGAATTACGCCGCTCAAATTCTTTCCTTGCTGACTGAATCAGAATCTGCCGTAGGCGTTGGAATCCAAGTTGAATTGACACCCGATGGAAGCATCGTCATTACCGAAGTGTGGGACAACAGTCCTGCCAGCGGCCTGCTTTCCGTTGGCGACACGATTGTTTCCGTTGACGGAACAACGCCAACCTCTATTTCCGCCTTTGACAAACTGGTTTCTGGCGACGAAGGCGATAAAATCGTTTTCGAGATTCGAAACGAAAAGGAAATCATGGTCGCCGTCACCCTCGGCGAATTCTTGGCACCCACAGTCTATCTCGATTTTGTCGATTCCATCCCTGTTGTACGGATCACAGAATTTACCGAGGAAACATCCAGCGATAGCGGAACCTACGGCGAGTTCATGAGCATGGCCAAGAAAATCAACGACTACAAGTCCATGGTCGTAGACCTCCGCGGTAATCCCGGTGGAGACGTCAGCCAGTGCAGCAACATCGCTGCCGAATTCCTGAGCAAGAATGACACCATTATTACCTTAGTCGAAACCAATGTTGACTCCACGGTAAAGCACGGTGTTGCCATCGACTACTTCCAGATCTTAGACACAACAACGTACATTGCCAGCGAGAACGGAGTAATCAACGACAAGTACGTGGTTTTCCTTGCCGACGAGAATTCCGCCAGCTGCGCAGAAATTTTGTTAGCTGCAGTCACCGCACAAAACAAGACTCCTGTTGTAGGCAAGACCACCTACGGAAAGGGAATCGGTCAAATGGTCATGACCACTTATGCAGATGGCCTTGCTCTCATCACCGGCCTTAAGATGATAGACAAGAATGGCGATTCGTACCATAAGATGGGCATTGAACCCGACCATGTCATCACCGATGCAGACGAACAGTTGAAAACAGCTGTGGACATCGCCAAGGAAGCCTCGGAAAAACGCGTAGCGGGCTACGGCAAGGTTCCCACAGGCAACTTCAAGAAAGTCAAAGCCCTCGGCCCCCTTGGCATTCCCGCAAGCAAGGCAGACTTCTACAACCTGCTGACAGGCCCCTACACAATAAAGAACTTCAAGAAGTAACGCAAAAGACCCGGATATCTTCCGGGCCTTTTTCATATTCTGAGCTGCTGTTAAATCTTAGTCCAGGTTTCTCATACGGACCATCACATCGGTGGTATCGTTGGCCTTGACTGCAGGCGAAGCCAAGGTCTTTTCGATCTGCGTACGGATTTCAGCAACCTGCTTCTGAAGGCGGCCAAGACGTTCGCCCTCAAGCTTAGGTGTAGCAATCATGGTCTTGCTGGACGGATTAATCCAGGAGCCCTTTTCGTTCTTGAAGCCAAAATGAAGGTGAGGGCCAGTGCTACGTCCTGTGGAACCCACACGACCGATAACCTGACGGGGAGCCACCTTGGCTCCAACGCCTACCCCACGGGCAGACAGGTGCATGTACCAGCTTTCGGAATTGTCACGATGGCGGATTGCAATCTTGTTTCCACTATATTCGTCATAGCCAGAAACCGTAACCACACCTTCGGCAACGGCATAGACCGGCGTTCCAGAAGGATTGCCGTAGTCAATACCATGATGAGCCTTACGCTGACCGGTAATAGGATGGATGCGAGTTCCGTAGGGGCTAGTCACATGCAAACGGTCCAGCGGGTAGCGGAGACCATCGTATACCAGAGCCTCGCCTGTTTCTGTATAGTGTGCGTTAAAGGAGCTCTTGGGATCTGGATCCTCGTAGCGGAACGCCTCATGATGACCAACGATGCGGCCGTCGAACTCGGCATACACAACCTTACCGCTAATCCAGATGGAATCCTGGTAGAAGGTTTCTTCCAGAAGGATGCGGAACTTGTCACCGGCTCGGGCCATAGGGAAAGCCACCTTGCACTGGAGAACTCCGCTGACGATTCCCACCATACGTCCCGGGATACCCACCTTGAACAAGGTTCCGTTCAAGGTACTACCTTCGGTAAGGGCGCCCTCGAAGACAGACTGACGACGAACAACGGGCTTTTCAATACGGCTGTAGACGTAACCCGTGTCGGTCTTACTCATAATGTGAATTGTCGCGGGATTGGGCGCATAACGAAATCGCTGGACACTGCCTGTAGAATCCAACGCTGCAAAAAACACCTGGCCTACGCGAAGCTTGGAAAGTTCAACACTATCCTGCATTCCGAGGACAATCTTACCACGTTCCGTCTGGGAAATACGCATGCGCTGAAGCACCTGGAACAAGCCATCCCCAGCACGAACCGTATCGTTTTCCACAGTCCAATTGCCAGGTAGCTGCTGCGTTTGCGAAATAACCTGCTGCAAGGAGTCTATTCTTGCGCGTAAACCTTCGCCTTCTTCTTTCAAGTTCTGAATTTTTTCTTGCTCGTTACATCCCATTAGACAAAGAGCAAACAATAACGCGGTCAGTGTAAAACGAAGCACAAAGCCCTCAACAATTACAAAACAAAAACAAGCTTAATGGCTCAAAGTTAAAAAAAGAAATAAAAAAAGAGATTCCCCAATCAGGAAATCTCTTTTCAAATTGCGAATCTAAGTAATTGAACGCGAATTAGTTTGCTGCAGCGGGAGCAGCTTCAGCAGGTGCGGCAGCGGGTGCTGCGGCAGGAGCGGCAGCAGCAGCGGGCTTTGCTTCAGCCTTGGGAGCAGCCTTCTTTGCAGCCTTGGGAGCCGGCTTTGCTTCAGCCTTAGGTTCTTCGACCTTGGGTTCTTCTGCAGAATGAGTATCGATCAATTCCATTTCGAATACGAGAACGCTATTGCCCGGAATCTGCGGAGCACGACCACGAGGACCGTAAGCGATATCGCTAGGAATCCATGCGGCAACCTTTTCGCCAACCTTCATGAGCTTGAGCATTTCGGTCCAACCCGGAATCACGGCGTTGATGGGGAATTCCAGAGGTTCGCCACGGTCGACAGAGCTGTCGAACTTGGTGCCGTCCAGAAGAGTACCGGTGTAGTGAACCTTGACGATATGGCCATCAGTCGGAGTTGCGCCATCGGCCTTACCTTCGGTAATTACCTTGTACTGAAGGCCAGATTCAGTGGTAACAACGCCTTCGGCAGTCTTGTTCTGAGCAAGGAATGCTTCACCAGCAGCCTTGTTATTTTCGGCAGCAATGCTATCCTTGGCGGCCTTTTCAGCCTGACGAGCCTGGGAAAGGTCGGTCAGAGTCTGGAAAATGATGGAATCGTTCATCAGGAAATGAGCGGAATCTTCGTTATAACGTTCCTTGAAAGCCTGAATGAAAACGTCGATATCCAAATCGATGGAGTCGCGGGTGACCAACTGGAAATGAGCCTGGTTACCAAAGTGAGCACCGAGAGCGTAGCTGTACTTATCCTTATCGGTAACGAGAGTAGTCTTAGTCTTTGCGGCACCGCCATTGCAAAGCTGGTCACAACCAGTCATGGCGAGAGCGAGAGCACCTGCGGCAACAATCATTTTTTTGTTCATAATATTCCTCTTTTTTGTTAGACGATGTGAAAAATAACAAATTGAACAGCAAAAGGACCAATTGTAAAATTTTTTATCAAAAGTTTTTCATATATTAGAACCCTGTAATAAAAAGAGGTTTTTGCATATGTGCGGAATTGTTGCCTACATCGGCCAAAGCGAAGCACTTCCCATTCTCGTGGGAGGTCTCAAAAAACTGGAATATCGCGGCTACGACAGCTCGGGTATTTCTATTTACAACGATGGGAAAATCAGCACAGTCCGCGCTTCGGGCAAGATCAGCGCCTTGGAAGCAAAGCTTTCCGCAAGTCCGGTCTTTGGACATATGGGCATCGCCCACACCCGTTGGGCAACCCACGGAGCCCCTACCGAGCAGAACGCACATCCCCACACCAGTTTCGACGGAAAGATTTCCATCGTACATAACGGCATTATCGAAAACTACGCTGTCTTAAAGAAGCGTTTGCAGGCCGAAGGCATTGAATTTAAGTCCGAGACCGATACCGAAGTCGTGTCCCATTTGATTGCAAAGTATTACAAGGGCAACCTCAAGGACGCCGTACTGAAGGCAATTTCCAAGATTGAAGGAACCTTCGGCTTGGCAGTCATCTGCACTGAAGAACCCGAAACCATGATTGGCGCACGCCGAGGCAGCCCCTTGATTCTCGGCATTGGCCAAAACGAATTCTACCTGGCTAGCGACGTTTCCGCCATCATCAGCCACACCCAGAAAGTGGTATACCTGGATGATAACGACGTGGTTGAAATCAAGAACGGCAACTACGCTCTGCTGAACACCAACAGCCAGCCAGTCCGGCACGAAGTTCAAGACGTTGAATTTGATGCCGACGCCATCGCCAAGGGCGGTTTCGCCCACTTCATGCTAAAGGAAATCTTTGAACAGCCCGAAGTTCTTCGCAACACCATGCGCGGCCGCCTCATGTTTGCCGAAGGCAATGCAAAGCTCGCAGGCCTCGACACCAACATCAAGGAACTGCGAAACATCAACCGAATCATTATTACCGCCTGTGGCACCAGCTACTACGCCGGTATGGTTGGCGAATACATGATCGAAGACTTGGCAGGCGTTCCTGTTGAAGTGGAATACGCCTCCGAGTTCCGCTACAGAAACCCCATTATCAAGCCGGGCACCCTTGTTCTCGCCATCAGCCAGTCCGGCGAAACCGCAGATACTCTTGCTGCCCTTAAGGAAGCCCAGCAGAAGGGAGCAACCGCCCTTGCCATTTGTAACGGAGTCGGCTCTACTATCGCCCGTACAAGCGATGGCGGCGTATACCTCCATGCCGGTCCCGAAATCGGCGTTGCCAGCACCAAGGCCTTCACATCCCAGGTTACCGTTCTCGCCATGATCGCCCTCTTGCTGGGTCGCCAGCGTAGGCTTTCCTTCGAAGGCGGCGCTGACCTGGTCAAGGCTATGCAGGAACTTCCGGATTTGGCAGAGCAGACTTTGAAACTTTCCGACCAGATTGCAGGCATCGCCCAGAAGTACGCAAAGGCAACCAACTTCCTGTACCTGGGTCGCCACTACAACTACCCTGTGGCCATGGAAGGCGCTCTGAAGCTCAAGGAAATCAGCTACATTCATGCAGAAGGCTACCCTGCTGCAGAAATGAAGCACGGCCCCATTGCCCTCATCGACGAAAACATGCCGGTGGTGGTTATCGCTCCTAAGGACGCCCTCTTCGACAAGGTCATCAGCAACGTTCGTGAAATCAAGGCCCGCGGTGGCAAGGTTATCGCCATCACCACCGAAGATTGCCACCCGCTGGATGAAATTGCAGACCACTTGATCAAGGTCCCCAAGACCAGCAGCATGTTAATGCCCATCCTTACCTGCATTCCTCTGCAGCTTATGGCCTACCACATCGCAGTGCTTCGCGGCAACGATGTGGACCAGCCCCGTAACCTGGCCAAGAGCGTAACGGTGGAATAGCGGTTAGTGATATGCGTAACGCGAACGCAGCGTCAGAGTTTGCTCTGAAATTGCGAGCACAAGCATCCTTCCGCCCTAGCCCCTAAACTAGGGATTAGAAACTAGAGAATTTTCTACATTTATTTTTCATGGAAGTGGAACAGGAAGTTTTGGAACAAGACGAATACGAGGTCCGCATAGGAGCCTTCAATGGCCCTATGGATCTTTTGGTGTATCTTGTCCAAAAGAAAGAAGTTCCCCTGGAGCAGATTTCCATTGCAGAAATTGCCGACCAGTTCCTGAAATGGGTTAACGTCTATAGCGAATCCGCCCTAATGGACCTTTCCAAGGCAGGCGACTTTCTCTCAATGGCAAGCCGTCTCATGGCCCTCAAGGTCCAGGAACTGCTCCCTGCAGAAGAACGCGATCCCGAGATGGAAGCGGAATACAACGAGGACCGCGAACAACTCATGAAGGAAATGCTTGAATACCAGCGATTCAAGCAGGTGGCCAGCGGACTTCAGGAAATGGAAGGCGAAAACTTCGGTACCTATTCCCGCGGACGACTGGAAAAGACCCAGTCCGACGAAGACACCCTGGCAGACGCAAATATCTGGCAGCTCTTTAGAGCCTACCAGAAGAGCCTCAAGACAAAGATTTCCGACACAGTCCACCACATTGAATTGGACTACGTCACCATTCAGGACCGCCAGCAGGCCATCAACAACTACCTAAGCGTAAACGGCAGGGCCTTGTTCGAAGACCTGCTGGATAACGACTCCCACCCCATCGTGGCAGCCGTTACCTTCATGGCCATGCTGGAAATGATCAAGACAGACGAAATCGTTTTCCGTCAAAGTGAACTTTTCGGCCCTATCTGGATTTACCGTAAAAAGAACAATGCGGAATTCGCCGACGAAATGGCCCGCGAAACCGTATTCTTCAGCAAGGATCCCGACGTCAAGCCCGGCCTTGTGGAAGCAATCCGCAATCAGGCCATGGCACGTTCCAAGGAACAGACCGTTGGCGACCTGGCCGCAGTCATGCGCGAAGCGGTTCAGTGGACTGAACACGGCCGCAACGTTTCCGAGGAAGACCTTACCGCCATGCTAGAAGGCAAGGTGGACATGTCCGACGTTCTGGAGAACCCCTTCGCCGAAATGATGAAGGAAGACGAAGCCGCAGAACAGGCTGCAAATGGACAGCCCGCTACAGCACCTGCAACACCTGCCGAAGCCGCCACGCCTGTTGAAGGAGTCATTCCGGCTGAAGGCGCCACCCCTGTCACAGATTCCGCAACCGAAATCAAGCAAGAATCCGTAACAGAAGTGTCCGAAGAAGACAACACCGAAACCCCTGAAGAACCGGTTGTTGAACGCCTTGCCGAATTCATGGACGAGGACGAACTTGAAGAGAGTGAAGTTTCCTCTGCAGACCAGCAGATGTCCGACGAAGAATTTGCAGAATTCATGCGTAAGGCCCAGGAATTCTACAACAACGGTGGAAACGGCGAGGTTCCCTCTACAGCCGCAGAAACACCCCAAGAATTAGACGCAACTCCGACAATAGAATCTGCAACGTTCGAATCTACGACAGTCGAAGTCCGTTCCTCTTCTGACGAAGACATCCCCACAGTCCAAAAGCCCCAGGAATCTGAAGAGGAAGAGGATGAAGGCCCTATCTTCGCTGGAAACGAAATGACCGACGCCGAATACATCGCTTATCTAACCAGAAGCGCAAAGAACTTCGGCAAGAAAGACTAACGAAAAAGCACCGCCTTTGCGGTGCTTCTTTTTTAATACTAAAATCGATTTCAAAGTGAAAATCTAATCGTCATTGCGACCGCCAAGCAAGCCCGCTCGATAAGCCCAGTACAACAGCTGAAGAATGGAGCCAATGGCTGCAGCCACATAGGTAAGGCCTGCAGCAAAGAGCACTCCACTTACCGCATTATATTCACGGCCCTGGGCGACAATGTCCATGCGGGCAAGAGCTTTCTTGGCTCGGCTAGACGCATCAAACTCTACAGGAACTGTAACCAGGGTAAAGAGCGTAGCCAAGGCGAAAAGCAACACACCCACAATGGCCAGGGAATATCCGAGAGCTCGGCCTGCACTCATCAGGACGATTCCAAGAATAACCAGCCAGGGACCCAAATTGGAACCGATATTTGCAGCAGGAACAATGGCAGAACGCAACCACATGGGGAAATAATTCTGGGCATGCTGAATGGCATGGCCAACTTCATGTGCGGCAACACCAGCAGCACTAGCGCTACGGCCGTAATAAACTTCCTTGGACAGGTTCAAGGTCTTGTTCAGCGGATTGTAATGATCGGACAAAAAACCGCTATGCACCAATACCTGGACATCTGTAATGCCAGCATCCATTAGGATAGCCTTGGCCACATCAGCCCCTGTCAGACCGCTGGAAATAGCCACTTTCTGGCCAGCCTTGAAACGGGATTTCACCATCATGGAAACACCACCAGAAAGGGCTAGCGTAACCACAAGAATCGTCATATATAAAGGATCGAACATCATATACATAAATGTATAAAAGAAACGGGCATGAAACCTGCCCGTTCATCAACAAATATTTTTAATTCATCAGTTATTTTACAGCAATCCTGTGATTTGCCACTCCACCGGTAGACTGCGTGCGAACGATATACGAACCCCTCGGCAAACGATCTGTCTGCAGGGATACATTGCCCCTGGCAAGATTTTCAAGGTTTACAACAACCTTTCCCAACGCGCTGATTATCTTGACGGATTCTACATTGCCAAATGAATTATCCACAAACCACAGGTTACCCTGTCCAAAGATCTTTCCCGAGGCTGCGATACGCGGGGATTTACTTAGGCCAGTCTGGGCTTCCGCACCAAGCAATACCGCGGTAATGGACTTTGCAGGAAGCTCAATGGACACCTTGCCTTCCGCAATGGAAGAGGCACCACTCTTAAGAGCGTTCACCTTGTGAGATTCAAAGGTTTCCCCGGAAAGACCCGCCAAGGTAAGAGTTGTCACCCCGGCATTTACGTTCTTCAACCCCTTCACGTCCAAGGAAATCTGCTGAGTTTCCTTTTCGGAACGGTTCACCAGAATTACTGTCATGGAATCCATTGAAGGATTCACAGAGGTATAGGCGGATACGATAGAATCATTGGAGGACACAGACTGAACTCGATTCTCATGACCATAGCGGCTAAACAGGTGCAATACTTCATACATGCCCTCGCGCCAGGACCAGGGCGTAAAGATTTCAACGCCGTTGTCCATGAAGGTTCCAAGCCAGGACGCATAAATAATGGCGGTGGTCATGGCGTCTCCGCTGCCGCCCAGGTCTGTCTCGGTAAGTCCCAGGGTAATGCCGTGACCTTCGCCGAAGTACTGGTCCAGCCAATCGTTGATGCGCTTGAAGATGAATTCCCTGGTAATCTTTTCGTCCCAGCCGCCGTTCACCTGCTTGATGCTGTTGGCGCCAGGATAAACGTAGCTGGTGTCAAAGAACACGCGATGCCACTGCACCTGGTCGGCGTAGTTTTCTTCGGAAGGATACCAGTGGATATCCAGCACGTCCAACAGGCGCTTGCCCGAGGCCTTCTGTTCTGCGGCCACCTTCTTGATAAAGTACTCCAGCCAACAATAGTCGCGTTCCTCGCCGGAGGCGTCCTTCTTGATGCGGCCAGAGGTTCCGCCCTTGTAGGCGATGGAGCACCAGTACCATTCATTGGCTACCACAGGACCGGTGAGCTTGATATCGGGCCAGGCGGCACGGGCCTTCTTGGCCACGTCCACGTAGCGTTCCACCAAAAAGTCGCCGGTCACGTCCAGCTGCAGGTCGCTATGGGTGCCAGCCCAGATTTCCATTTCGTTATCCATACTCCAGTACTGGAAGCGTTTCATGTCGTACTGGAGTTCGTCTTTCCAATGGCCAATAATTCCGACTGTAGAATCTGCAGGCCAGGGTTCATTATACAGGCTATAATCGCCAGCCTTGATGAGGGTCTTGCCATCATCGGCAACTTCGCCACCACCCGCAAGGTCTAAAGTAGCCTGGGCCCACTTGTTGTCATGATTGATATAAAAATCCCAATCCGGGAAATTATACTTATTGGTACTTGCCGCATATCCCGTAAGCTGGAATGCATACATGGCATCGGTCCCGGGCATTTCATCCTGGATTTTCTTTGCGGTAATATCCCAGTCGACCGGATTCACATTGTTGTACCAGTCCGGATGCACCGTCATTTTCTTACGCCAGTTATAGCGGGTAGAATTGTTCCCGTAATTGGCTCGGATAAACCTGACGCCAGCCTCGTTCATCAAATCTATGGAAGCCCGATCTTCCTCACTGATACGGGCACTATCTGCACTAACCTTGTCTATGTTCTTGCCGTAAAGATAGGGCGATATTTTCTTGACACCTGCAGTTGCATCAACAGAAATAGATATTTCTGCCTGAGCAAAGGAAGAAAGCAATCCAAAGCCGGCCACCAGACCCAATAGGGATTTTTTATTCATAAACACACTCCAAACATCCTTCCAACCAATCGGTCGTTTGTATTAAAATATACAGAAAAACAAAAAATGTCCTGAAAAAAATATCAGAACATTTCAAAGCGTTGTCATTCGGCCAACACGACTCTCTACATATCACCGGTTTTTAAGCCAGTCTTATCCCTAATGCGGGTCAAAACCAATCCTAAGAGCAGGTAGAATACCGCCTGTATGGCCAGGGGATACAACAGGGAAGCCGCATCGTAGATATCAGCGCCACGCTGTTCTATGGCAAGCCAGGCAGGAACCGCAAAAGTTGTAGGCAAAATGCAGGACAGCCCTTTCATCCAGGCAGGAATCAAATAGGAAGGCCAGCTAAAGTTGGCAAGGAAAAGTATCGGGATGCTCATGTACAAAAACAGCTGCATGCTGGATTCTCGACGGAGAAAAACCTGAGAAAGAACCATCCCGAAATTGATGGTGGAGAAAAGGAACACAATGGCAAAAGCCACCATTGGAAGGACTTCCCCACGACGGGGGAAGCTGAACACATTGTAGATGACAAAGTGGTAGAAAAGGATAAAGGAACAGTAATGAACAAAATAGGCAAAGGAACGGCCAAAATAGCGGTAGGGCATCTTTTCGTTTTCCACAACGCTATCCCGGAACTTGCCTCGGAACTTTCTGTGAGCGCGGGCGCCACCGAGAATACAGATACCTATCACCAGCGTCTGTTGCAAGATAAGAACCAGCACACTTGGGACAACATAATTGGAATAGCTGCCCGTGTTGTTATACATGGTCTGGATACTGATAGGAACAGGATCTCGCATTGCCATGGCCTTGGCTGCCGGGGCCTTCTTGCCCAAGGCAATCCGTTTCACCTTTGTAGTTGCTCCAACAGTAAGGGCGCATGTGGTAAAGGCTGTCCCGATATTGCCATGGAGCATCACGTAAGCCCCATGGGTAAATACATTCACATCCACGTCGCCGCCATTGCGCAATGTCTTTTCCATGTCCTGGGGAATGACCATGAAGCCGAAAATATCTTCGCGGGCCAAGGCCTCTTCTGCCTCGCGAATATCCGAATAGATGTAACGAACATCGATCTGCTGAGCGGCAGCGGACATCTGCGTTAACTGGCGAGACATGACCGTATGATCCAAGTCCACAACAGCCACGGGAGCCTTAGTCACCGTCTGGTTCATGTAAGGAGTTGGATAATAGAAAGCGTAAAGTACACCAGCCACCACAAGCAGCAGCATGGCGGCAGGATCCGTATAGAACAGTTTCCATTCCGCAAAGGCAACCTTGAACAAGCGCTTAAAGAGATCAATCATCGTCAACCTCCTCGACGCCAGCAGATTCATGATTTGCAGCCCGTTTCCAGCGCATAAACATTAGACGGCCAGCAAGAAGGTGCCAGAACAAGGCCATGCCCAACAGGATTTCAATGGATTCCCACGCATGAGCCTTACCGATGGGACCAAGCAACATGGCCGCCTGAGCCTTCAGGATATGGGTCAGGGGCAACATAAAGGCAAAGCAGCGAACCGCAAAGGGCATGGCCATCAGCGGGAAGGTCTGCCCGGCGAAAGCGAAGGCCGGGCCTGCGATAACGCCGGCGGCACTGGAGGACATACGCATGTTTCCTGTAATCCCGACAAAAGCCGCACCCAAGCCTGTACAAGCTAGAACCATCGCCAGGTGGCCTGCGGACACCACAATGAACTCATCCAACGTCATGGGCGTAAGGAACCGATGGGTATAGGCGTACACAGCCATCAGCGACAGCCACAGGATGACAACTAGCGGCAAGATGGAGGCTAGGCCCAAAACAACACGGGAACCGCCGGCGGCGTCCAGAAATTCCTTGACGCGCCTATCGCGGAACGGATAGCTCATGATGTAGACCGCAACAAGAATGGCTGCCAAGTGGAACACCGCTGTAACAAGGCCCATCCCGAGGAAGCCCTGGTAGTTTCCGCTGGTATTGCCCACGGACTGCAGCTGGACACGAACAGGCTCTGCCATAGATTTCGTGAAGATATTCGCCCCGATGGTGGAGAACACCGTACGGATTTCCTTTGTGGCAAAGGTATTGGTCAGGTAGTTCTGCCCGCTGGAATAAATGGGAACCACAGGTGTTTCCATACGGAGGGCGCGACGTTCCATTTCATAGGGCAGCACAATGAACGCCTGCAGGTCACCGCGGACTACCGCATGTTCACATTCCGAAAGTTCCGCACAAACCAGCCTTACATCAATAACAGGACTTGCCCTAAGGCCTTGTTCCAATTCATCAGCCAGCTGGCTTCGATCCTGCTTTACAATTCCCACCGGAATATGCTGGATGATTTCAGCGGAAAACACCCCCACCATAAAGACGGAGACGCCCACAGGCAAAACAAGCATAATCAGCCACAACACAAGATTATGACTGAAATAGAGCTTGCGGATTGTTCTGAAAAAATCTTTCAGCACAGGTTAACCTGACTAATTACTTGATCTGATCCAACGGGAAAAGAACACTCATACCCGGACGAAGGTTTTCAACTTTCTTGGTGGGGCGCATTCTGACTTCAAAGCTCTTCAAGTCAAAGCCACCACTTTCCTTGGAACTGCGCCAGGTTGCGTAATCGCCGACAGATGCGATGTAGGAAACTTCCATATCCACCTGGGTATCCAGAGCAGGAATGAACATCATGAACGTCTTGCCCTTGGAAACATTCTTAAGCATGTCCTCACGAACATGGAACACTGCCCAGGAATCTTCAAGATCGGTAATGGCAACCACAGGCATTCCGGAGCCAACAACCTCGCCTTCTTCCACCAGTTTTACGGAAACTTCGCCTGCGATGGGAGCGCGAATCTTTGTTTCTTCAAGATAGGCGTCCACTTCGGCATTGGCGCCCTTGGCCTGCAACACCAGGGCATTTGCAGCAGCCTTGTCTTCGGAGCGGGCGCCGGCAAGAGCCTGGTCGTACTGAGCCTTGGCTGCATCAGCGGCGGACTGAGAAGCCTTCATCTGGGTTTCAGCCTCATCGCGCTTTTGAAGGGGAAGCACACCTTCATTATAAAGTTTCTGAACACGGTCATAGGTATTCTTTGCCAGGTTTGCAGCCTCCTGGGCTCGATCGGCCATGGCCTTCAATGCAGTAACGTCTTCGGAACGGGCGCCGTTCTTCGCCTTGCTTGCCTGGGCACGGGCTGCACCAAGAGCACCCTGAGCCTGCATCTTCTTTGCCTCAATTTCAGGGCTGCTGATAACAGCAACAATGGCATTCTTTTCTACCATGTCCCCTTCGCGGAAGAACAGGTTCTCGATACGGCCAGGAACCTTTCCTGCCACAAGAACACGGCGGGCTTCCATTTGCCCTTGCAAGTAGGCTTCACGAGGTTCTGTAGCAAACTTCTGCAATGTCATGACGCCAAAAACAATCAAGGCGATCAACAACAAAACGACGAAAACCTTTCCCAAGATCTTGATGACGTTCATTCTTTACTCCTCTTTAATTCCTTCGTTTGCATTCTCGGTTGCAACAGCCGGCTGCACATTCTCCGGTGCAGCAGTTTCCTGAACATTTCCGGCAGCAGGGACTTCTGCAGTTTTATCAGCGGCAGGTGTTTCCTGCGGCGCATTCTCGACAACCGGAGCCGGTTCCGCTACGGCATTCACCGGTTCAGCAATCTTTTCCGGTTCCTGAGTATCAACAGGTTTCAAATCTTTCAGCATGGATCCCGCATTAACAACTTCACCACTTGCCTCCAGCAGACCAAGCCATGCAATTACTGCGTCATAATGAGCCTTCAAGTCGGCGACCTGCAAACGGGACAAAGCAAGCTCTGCATCAACAACATCCAAGCCAGTTGCAAGGCCGGCTTCGTATGCCAGGGTCTGACTACGATGAGCCTCCTCGGCCAATTCACGAGTTTTCTTCAGGCTCTGTAAGCGGCTCTGGGCATGTTCCTTTTCTCGCCAACGTTTTTCTACCAGAAGGCCGATGTTATCCATGGTCTGTTCTTCCATGCTGGCAAGGGACCTATCCATGGCCTTGGCGTTTGTCACCTTGGAACGGGTCTCCCCTCCCTTGAACAGATCCCACTGGAGCTTGGCACCCACAGCCCATTCCGGCTCCAGGATAGTCAAGTCACGAGTGTAAAGTTCCTTATAGGCAAATAACGCTACCATGGGATAATAGTCACCACGAGCAGCGCTAACTGCATCCTGGCTGCGCTTTCGCTCCGTACGGAGTTGGCGAAGTCCCGGATGCTTATCCAAGGCCAACTGCTTAAATTCTTCCATGGAAGGAGTCTGTTCTGGAGCCATTACCGGTGTAATTGCCGTAAGGCTTGTATCCGTATGGAGCAAACTTGCAAGAGCCATTCGAGCAAGGCTCTGGTCACGATAGGAGTCTTCCAGGGCGTTTTCTGCTTCGGCAAGAGCCACCTCTGCACGCAAACGTTCTGCCTTGCTAATCTGGCCGCCTTCCTCGAGTTTCTTGGAACGTTCCAAATGTTCCTCAAGATTCTTCTTGGTATTTTCGCGCATGACAGTCAATTCTTCTGCCAGGCGCAAGGTGAAATACTTGGTAGCCACGTCCATCAGAACCGTATTCTGAGCCATGTCGAAAGCAGCCTTTCGGGCGTTTACGTTTTCCTTGGCAGCGTCATAGGCCGCGGTACGCTTAAAACCAGTAAACAAAGGCCAGATGGCAGTGAGCCTTGCGTTAAAGAATACATCGTCCTGAACCTTCATCCTGAAGTCATCAGACTTGTCAATCTTGGCGGAGGCCCCAGAACCGTACTCATCGGCCTTCTGCTGGGCCATGTCGTTCACATCCTTGCTTCCAACCACTCCACTCCAGATATCGCCCGCTTTCGCATCCACCGCTGCCTTGGCCTGTTCCTTGGCAGTAGCTTCCGGCATGCCGGCGGCAACCATCTGCTGCACAGCACCATCGTAAGCCTGCTGGTAGGTTTGCTTGTAAGCCTCATTATACACAGAAAGATAGGCCTTGGAGTATGCTGCCGCCCCAGCGATTTCGCTGAGAGGAGCCTGCAGGGAACTCAGGTCGATGGTAATGGGATCGTTGATCTTTGTAACACTTGCCGTCAATGTCAACGAAGGCAAGAAACGGGAGCGAGCCTCGGTCTGGCCGCTTTCAGCCATTTCGACCTTTGCCTTTTCCGCCTTGATTTGCGAATTGCTGGAACGGGCCATATCAATGGCGTCCTGCAAGGAAATCGGCATTCCCAAAGCGGGAACCACCGCCATACATGCTGCTAACCACTTAATGTTTTTCATACGGGAAATAAGATAAAAAATGAGTTTTAGGGCGACTATACCAAAACCCTACAAAAACTTACTTTTTTTAACTAAATTGCTTACAAAAATGTTACGTAATAAAATTCGCATTTTTATGACAAAAAAGGCTCCCCAAAGGGAGCCTTCTTTAAAAATACGATTTGCAGTTACTTACCCGGAGTAGGTTCCGCAGCCTTCCATGCAGAGGGGCCGTAACCCATGGTGGTCAAATCCACACGCTGCAGGCTATATCCTGCGCCGTCGGCTTCAGTGAGGCCAGCCCAAGCGTCAGAATACAAAGTAGCATCATGCCAGGAGTAGAAGAACCTGCCATCGGCAGACTTTGTATAAGGTTCCTTGACAGCAATGGTTTCACCACGGTTAGACAGCTTACCAGTATAGGTGAAAATCTGGACGTTTTCAGGAATCTTGTAGCTTGCACGAACAAGGTCCGGACCCCAGCCAGGAATGCTGACATCTTCCAGGGTTTCGGGAATAAGAAGAATCATGGAATGAGCCGGGAATACAGCCTCAGAGGGGAATTCCAAGCCAATGCCTTCGACCTTCCAGCCCTTGCCAACACTTGCATTGTAGAACTTAATGTCCTGCTCACCAGCATTCACCAGTTCCAGGAATTCAAAGGGCAAGTCGCCCTTGTCATTGGGATGATAGTGGATTTCGTTGATATACACGGAGCCAAGCTTAAGAGCGGAGTTCGGAGCACCCGGAGTGGCTTCTACAAGAGGTCCCTGTGCAACGGAGCCGTCGGCAACGTCAACGGTACCGCTGACACCAGTGCCAGCAGGAAGCCAAATGCTGGATTCCTGACCTTCAACAGCACCATATAGGTAGATTTCGCCACCCTGCTCGCTAACAATCAGCTCAGAATCAAAGGCTTCAGCACCATCAAGTACCAGATAACCGCCGGCAGGAACAACACCAGACTTAATTGTCAATGTTTTTCCAGTCATCTTCACAAAGACGGTCCAACCCGTTACATCAACAGCTTCGGAACCAGAGTTGTAAAGTTCCATCCATGCAGTTTTTCCAATGGACCAAGGCATCACTTCATTGATTCGAACCGTGTTAACGACATCAACACAAGCATCATTGCCAACACCAGGGTTTCCGCCAGCTGCGGCACTAGCACACCAGGAAACAGACTGAGCAGCAATGCCACCAGTATACACCAGGGTTCTGCCCTTTCCATCAGCAAGGCTCGGCCAAGGAGGTTCACTGCTGAATGCACAAGTCACGTCGCCTTCGCCGCGAACCTTCACATTTACAACGCCACCCTCATTGATCATCTTACCCGTCATGCCGCCAAAGACACGGCCAGCAAAGTTGGGATAGGCAGCATTGAACAAAGCCAGGTCGTTAGCGACAACAATGTACTCACCCTTCTTCAAGGGTTCTGCCGGGAAAGAGAAATCTACATCACCGCTCAGGTGCAGCTGGAAGTTCTGCATGTTGTCCATGTCAGAACCACCGGCAATATATACTTCCACCCATTCCAAGGCGGAACCATCGGGAGCGTTGTACATGATTTCAGAACAAGCCATCTGCGGTTCGTCCGTATCGGACAGAGACGAACTTGAAACCAAGACGTCATTGGAAGGCTTATTGGAAGAACTAGAACCAGGATTCTGGGCAGAGCCAGAATCAGAGGAGTTATTCCCTGGTGTGACAGGAACGTTGTCATCCGGAGGAGTTACCGGAGAAGAGCTATCATCGGAGCATGCGCCCATCACGGAGAGAAGGGCGGCGCTTGCGCCAGTCAAGAGAATCTTTTTGATATCCATAGGAGACATCCTTTTAGAGCTTTTACTCTATATTACAAATTTTCTTCCAATGTGGGTCCCAGTTTGGTCCAATAGGGGGTCTTAAATCCCTTAGGATGTTCGTATACCCTGGACCATTCCGCAGCAGCATTGCCAAATTTCGAGAAACCACCCTGTTTCAAGTTCAAGAAACGGATCAGGTCGATCATCCAATAGGGAACCTGCAGGCAGGGGCACTTCAGTTCAAGCACAGCATCGCAACCCGGCAGGAAAAATCTCGGCAGGCCGGTGGAATGCATGTAGTGGGGGTCCACCGTGTAGTCAAAGCCATTTTCTTCACGGAATCGCATGCCCGTATCAATGGTAACGCGAGAATACTCCTCACGAAGGCCAAACCAGGCACGACGCTTGTACTGTGTCAAAAGACGAGGATGAGCATTATGCAATTCAGTCTTGTACAGGAAATCCTTGAGATACTTGCGGTCCTTGTCAGACTTGCAGGGCCATTCCTCCGGCTTCATATGCCACACATCGCCAGGGCAAATTCCCTTGATGGTTGCACGGCTCTTGTAGCAGATGTTCTTGATCTTGCGCTTCACCTCAAAATGGAAAGTTCCATCCTGTGCAGGGTGTTCCCCGTAGGTGCGGATGCGCATGTTGAAGCGGTCCAGCAGCTGCTTCTTTTTCCAGCCGAGGAAAGTCCAGCTAGGAGAATCCAGATACAGGTTGGTAATCCAGTAGAAACCACCCGGGGTAATCTTGGAGTAATAGTCTTCTTCGCAATAGGGCGCAATGAAGGCGCCGATCTTGTCGGCCCATTCCACAGGGATGTGGTACTTTAGCTCGAAACGTTCGAGAAGACTGAAACCGCGGGCTTCTGCCATGCTACTTCAAGCCCTTCTGCAGATGGTTCTGTACACCTTCCTGGCCAAGAACACCGGCGTATTCCAGCAAGGTCAGGTAACCGCTATAAATTTCATTTTCCAGCTTGATAGCCTTCATGTCGCTTTCCAGAGCGCTTTCACGAGCACGCAGAAGCAGCAAGGGATCGGAGCCAGCATCCTTGGCGAACTGCTCAAAAATGGAACCGGCGTTAACCTTTTCTACAAATTCCTTCTGAACCTTCCACTGGGCGATAAGCGCATTGATATCTTCCACCAAGCGGGCAACCTTCTGGTTCACATCGCGAACCTTTTCCATGTATTCGCCTTCGGCGTCCAACTCCGCAACCTGATCTCTAAGATCAGAGTCCTTATTGCTGTCGAAGAAAGGCAGACGGAAAGCCACGTTTGCAAAGAACTTGTCAGAGGTCTTTCGATTATCAGTTTCGGGAACAAGAATTCTTGCTGTTGAGGTACAACCCAATTGAGAGGTACAACCGGTTTCCTTTTCGAAATCCGATCTATAGTCACTATAGGAACCGGTGCCATAAACGTCGTATGCATCCAGGTCCTTATACTTTTCCATCAAAGATTCCACCTTCAAGGAATAGCCAATACCAACGTGGGAGATGTAGTCTCGATCCTTGGAAGCGTCCTGCTTAGCCTTGGACTTTTCAGACTTCATCTTGCCCGCAGCCATAGCAATTGCCGGGAAAGACTCATCTACAGTCAAGCCATTTGACAGCTGTGCTTCAATTTCTTCCATGGAGGGAAGCCACGTAGTGTCAAGATCCACCTCGTTAAAGTCCGGAACCCAGATCCTCATCTTGTTCTCAGCATTCAACAAGGAGGTGCTGTCATTCATGATGTCGGCCCTGAGGGAAGATTCCTTTTCCAGGGAGGTCATGAGATCCTGGGGATTAAAAGTCGGAGAACCGGCCTTCATGTGGAGAACTTCAATACGGTCAGAATTGACCTGGTAGAGTTCCTTGTTCATGGAAGCAATACGACGACGGTTCAAATAATGAATCGCACGTTCATAACGGTCATAGAGGAGGACGGCACGGTCTGCAACCAAGTGAGCCTTCTGGTAGGCAACCTGGGCATCCCAGTGTTCCTTGTCGGCAGCGCCTTCACCAAAGGACTTGGGAGTGACACGCAGTTCAAAATCGTGGCTTGCAAAGCTGAAACCATCCAGCTTGTAGCGGAACTCCAGCTTGTCCCAGAGTTTGGTATTCCTTTCGGTAGAAGTCATCTCGGCGCGCTTTTGTGCGGCCTGGTAACGGGGGTCGTCATCAACAGACTTCAGCAGAGACTCCCAAGTAAGGGGAGCGGCAAAGGCGGAAGCAGAC
The DNA here is from genome assembly GCA_024398965.1 of Fibrobacter sp. Lineage (NCBI taxonomy): Bacteria > Pseudomonadati > Fibrobacterota > Fibrobacteria > Fibrobacterales > Fibrobacteraceae > Fibrobacter > Fibrobacter sp. The sequence continues at coordinate 97,979 of JAKSIF010000001.1, forward strand.
AAGGCGAGAGAAATCAACCCAAACTTATTCATCATTCAAAATACCAAACTAAAATGTTCTGTTTTCAAAGACGTGCATTACTCAGAAATGGAAACCATTTCACCCAGGAGGAAGGGATTGTCTTCGGAGATCTGGATAATGACTTCGCGACCGTGAATCGGCATTTCGGGCATCTTCCACATACGGGTGGGGAATTCCACGATGCGGCTGGAAAGACCAATGACCTTGCCCTTAACAGCCTTGCCATTTCCACCAAGGGAATGAACCTTGACTGTTTCGCCCAGGTCCATGTGCTGGTACATGCGTTCGTGAATGTAGCCACGGATCAGGGTCGGAGACCTGTGAGTAAGGGTTACGACAGGAGCAAAGCTGGAAAGCTTTTCACCATCGCGAGCATTGACGGAACCAACAACCCAACTTTCCTTAGCAATCTGGATCAATTCTTCCTGCTGCTTCTGGAGTTCGGCAAGTTCCTTCTTCAAGTTTTCTGCTTCGGTCTTGCCGGTAGTCTTCTGCAGGCGGCCGCTGCTTCTCAAAAGCTTGATCTGCTCATTTGCGTTGGACTGGAGAACGGCCAATTCGTTCTTGAGGCTCTTGATGCGCATTGCCATAGCATCGTTACCGTCGGATTCCGCATTGGAATTCTTGAGGCTCTTCAGCTTGGCTGCGATTTCCTTATTCTTCTGGTATTCCGTTTCGAGGTTACGGATTTCAGACTTGAGGGTAAGGCTTCTTGTGGCGAGGTCGGCCTTGACTTCGGCAACCTTCTGGTCGATTTCAGCGGTAGACAGGTTGCTGCGACCTTCAAGGGCATCCAGTTCACGAGTGAGTTCCGTAATGCGCATGGTCAGGTCGGGGCGGTTCAGTTCCACGATGGTATCGCCAGCTTCGATAGACTGGCCAGGCATCACATGGACCTTGACCACTTCGGTGGGGCTGGGCAAGCTGATAGTCGTTTCAGCAGCTTCGGCCACACCTTGGAACATGGACACCTTACCTTGATAGACAATACCAAGAATGATTATGACAACAATGCCAAGCACCCAGGCAAGAGAAAGCTTATGCTTATAGACGTGAGCAACACCCGGGTTTGTCTTGTGCTTGTTCCAGAATGCGTCAAGAGCTTCTTCAATCTTATTCATCTTAAACTCCCTTACATCTCGGTGGTTGCGTCTTGCATCATGAACTGAACGTCGGAGATGCCTTCAATCTTGGAAAGTTCTTCCAGGATTTCTGCAGCAGGCTTGCTTGCACGAAGACGGACCTGGTAGGCCACATCAACGCGGGCACCGCCATCCACTTCGCGCATGGTAATCAAGATATAAGTCTTAAGGCTCTTTCTCAGGACATCTTCAATAGCCTGTCGGGGAGCAGATTCATTGGGAAGAGCAAAACGAAGCATGCCGTCAAAGAAGTGCTTGGTGCCAAGGCCCGTACGAGAAAGAAGGAATGCAACGATACAGAAGGCGATGGTACCGCCGGCAGCAGCACCCCATGCATAAACACCGCAACCGATACCTGCGCCCAGGGAGGCGAAGATGAACATGATGTCGCGGGGATCCTTGAAGCTGGTACGGAAACGAACCACGGAAAGTGCGCCCATCATACCGAGGCCACGGCCCACGTTATCACCGATGGCAGACATCACCATGGCGGCAACCACAGAACTCAGCACGATACCCTGGACAAAGTTACGGGAATAGGAAAGTCCGAGGAAGGTCTTCTCGTAGGTCCATGCAATCACAGAGGAAAGGATAAAGGCGAGAATTAAGGTATAAGCCAGCGTAATCAGGGAAGCATTGGCTGTACCAGATTGGACCGCGAGTAGGTCGAGCATAGTGACTCCATTTGGTTTACAAATACAACTTTACACCTACAATTTACTTTAATAACAAACCTAGTTAGGTTGCATTATTGTAAAAATAAGGTGCATATGAAACCAATCACATCACAACCACGGGTAATATAAAATATTTTTAACCAATCTACCCGCAAATTTTTGTTAACTAAACCGACCTGCCACCTGTTTACGGCGGCGTCCCCTCTCGGAAATCAAGGCTTCAAGCAGGAACAACAAGGCGGCAAGGCCAAGGAAAATCTGGTAACGATCCTGGTAATTTTCCATACGATCGCTCGCCTGTTCCTTCTTTTCCAATGTTGCAATTTCAGTCAAGACCTTCTGCAACTGGAACTCGCCAGGGCTTGCGTAAAAATACAGACCGCCGGTCACGCTGGCAATTTCTTGAAGGGTTCCGTCTTCAAGGCGGGTCGTGACGATATTCCCTTGCACGTCCTTCTTGTAGGCGACTTCACCATTACGGCCCGGCACAGGAATAGGCACGCCTTCGCGAGAGCCAATACCGATGGTATAAATACGGATTCCCATTTCGGCCGCTTCCTTGGCGGCGTTCACTGCGGCAGCCTCAAGTTCTTCGCCATCGCTCATGAGGATCATGACCGCATACTGGGCGGAGTTCCCGCGATACATGGACATTCCCTTACGGATGGCATTTTCAAGGTTGGTGCCCGGCATGAGCCAGCCCGGAGTAAGTTCCTTCAGCATCATCTGGACAGTGCCGTAATCAAGAGTCAGCGGCACCATGACCTGAGCTTCGCCGGAGAAAGCGACCAGCCCTACGCGGTCACCGGAAAGAGATTCCAGGAAGGCGGAAATTTCGTGACGGCTGCGGGTAAGACGGTTCGGCTTAACATCCTCGGCCAACATGGAAAGGGATATGTCCTGAAGAAGAACGAGGTCCAGCCCCTTACGCTCGATATGTTCCATCTTGCGGCCCCACTGAGGGCGGGCAAGGGCAACAAACAAGAAGGCGATGGCCAAAAGCAGTATCAACACCTTAGCCAGTCGACGCCAAGGAGACACCGAGGTTGAAAGCTTTGGCAGCATGGTCAAGGAGACAAAGCGTGCGGCCAGCTTCTTACGGCGATGAAACGCGTAGACAAAAAGCAGGGCGAAAAGCGGAAGCGTCAGCAGGCCCCACAGAAAACTCGGTTCAGCAAAGCGCATTACGGAATCCTCACAAAGCGGGTGTTAGCCAGCAACAGTTCAAGCAAAATCAGCAGAGCACCTGCCAGCAGCCAAGGGTAGAACTTTTCTGCATAGCGGGCGTAGGCAATGGTTTCGATTTCGGTCTTTTCCAGTTCATCAATCTCGGAATAGATTCGTTCCAGTTCTTCCTTGTTTTCGGCACGATAGAATCGACCGCCAGTCTTAAGGGCAACGCCCTTCAACACATTTTCGTCAATTCCTTCTTCCGGAGTGATTTCACGTTCACCCCAGCTGATTTCGCCAGTCCAGGGATTCTGTTGGAAGGATAGAATCTTGCCTTTCTTCTTACCCACACCGATGGTGTAGACCTTGACACCAAGGGACTGAGCCACTTCGGCCGCACGCATAGGCGGAACAAGGCTTGCGTTGTCGCGGCCATCCGTCAGCAGCACAACCACCTTGGACTTGGCTTCGGACTTTTGCAAACGTGCAAGGGCATTCATCAAACCATCACCAATGGCGGTACGGCCAGCAATAACGGAATCCTTAGCCAGGTCATCGCTGGCCGCAAGGATTTCAAGCAGGGAGCCATAATCCAAGGTCAGGGGGCACTGGGTCATCGCCCTGGAACCAAAGGCGGAAAGACCAATACGGTCGCTATGGCGCTTCTGGATGAACTCGGCAATGACTTCCTGGGCGTAACCCATTCGGCTGTATTTCCAGTAGTCACCAGATTTCAGAATGCGTTCTGCATTCATCACACCGAGTTTTGCCTGTTCGGCGCGTGTAAGCATATCCAAGGTACCCATGGAACCAGAAACGTCCAAGGTCAGCATGATATCCACCCCATCGGTAGAGGTGTATTCCACTTCCATGGCATTCTGGGGGCGGGCTAGGGCGAAAACGAAACAGCAAAGGGCAGCCAGTCGCAGGGCCGGCACAATATGGCGAAAACGGACTCGGTTACTGGGGGCAGCCTTCTTGGCAATGGAAAGAGCAGGAAACTTAATGGTACTTTTACGACGGCGATTACGGTAAATGTAGGAGGCAATCAGAACCGGAACCAAAACCAAAAGCCAAAAGGCCTCCGGATTCTGAAAGTGTATCGATCCAATATCCATAAAATCTCCAAAATAGCACAAAAATCTATCAGTACCCAAAGAATATACAAAAAAGCCAATCCGTCAACCACAACCCCGTTCAAGGGAATTCGGCCCAGTTTATTATTTTATGGCACATAACTGTAAAATACGGACACGGAATATCGAGGATTTTCAATGAATTCTTGCAAAGACTGGTGGAAAAGAACTATCGCCTATGAAATCTACCCCAGCAGTTTTCAAGACAGCAACGGAGATGGTTTCGGAGACATCAAGGGCATCATCCGTCGATTGGACCACCTACAGTCCCTAAGTGTTGGAGCCCTGTGGCTTACTCCGGTATACGCCTCCCCCATGGTCGACAACGGCTATGACGTTTCCGACTTTTACAAGATCAATCCCCTTTACGGCACCATGGACGACATGGACAACCTTATTGCCGAAGCTGCCAAGCGAAATATTAGAATCGTAATGGACCTGGTATTCAACCACACTTCGGATCAATGCCAATGGTTCCTGGAATCCAGAAAGAGCCAAAACAATCCTAAGAGCGACTGGTATATATGGCGTGACGCCATCGAAGGCGCAAGTGGACGAGAAGTCCCTAACAACTGGCGAGGAATCTTTGGCAGTTCCGTATGGGAATGGTGCAAAGAACGTGAGCAATACTACATGCACACCTTCGCCACACAGCAGCCGGATTTGAACTGGGAAAACCCGGAAGTCCGTAAGGCTCTTTACGACATTGCAAATTTCTGGATAAATAAAGGAGTTGGCGGTTTTAGGATCGACGCCATTCCCTACATCAAGAAACCGGCGGACTTCAAGAGCGGAAAGCCCGACGCAAGCGACGGGATGGTGAGCGTCCATACCATGACAGTCAACACCTCGGGAATACTTGATTTCCTGCAGGAGTTCAAGGTCAATGTCACCGAGGGAAAGGACGTCTTTACCGTAGCCGAAGCAAACGGCGTTGGGCCAGAAGATCTCAAGTTCTGGGTCGGAGAAAAAGGCGTTTTCGACATGTTATTTGAATTCGGTCACCTTCATGATGTTGAACTCTGGTGCAAGCCCTCCCCTTATGGCATCAGCGATTTCAAGCGCGCCCTCATCGCAAGCCAGCGAGCTATAGCAAACAACGGATGGTATCCAGCATTCTTCGAGAATCACGACAAGCCCCGTTGCGTCCATAACTTTTTCAGCCCCGCAGTAGCAGAAAATCCAGAAACAAACAAGCTGGCAGCCAAGGCAATGGCAGCACTTCTCTTTACCCTGAGAGGAACGCCCTTCATCTATCAAGGCCAGGAAATCGGCATGACCAACGTCAAGTGGAATTCCATAGACAAATACGACGAAGTCAATTCCAAGGCCCAGTACAAATTCGCCATTGCCGAAGGACACACTCCCGAGGAAGCTATGGGTTTCGTCAACCGTTTCAGTCGCGACAATTCCCGCACGCCAATGCAGTGGGATTCCAGCAATAATGCCGGGTTTACCGCAGGCAAGCCATGGATTCACCTCAACGAAAACTACACACAGATAAACGTAGCGGCAGAAGAAAACGCCCCAGACTCCACCTTAAACTGGTTCCGCAATCTGATCAAGTTCCGCAGCAACAGTACCGACCTGCTTGAAGGAGCCTTCGAAGCTATTCTAGAAGGCCATAAACAGCTCATGGCCTATCGTAGAGGCCACAACATTACAGTCGTTATAAACCTGTCAGAAGAACCGGTTGTTTTAAGCGACAAAGAGCTTGCCGAACTAGGCGAAAAAAATATTTTAGTTTCCAATTATGACGGCTTTTCAAATTCGGAAAACCGTCAAAAGATGTGTAAAAGTCAGATAAGACCACTGGAAGCTTTAATCCTAAATTAGCGATTCCATTGCAATTTCGCTAATTTCACCAAAGACTTCTTACAAAAATACTTTTTACACACCTTTACACGTCTTTGCTTTTTGAAACACCCAAAAACTTGTGTTTAGACCAAGATTTCTTTAAATTATGCCTGAGGTGATTTTTGGGTAAACAAAAAAGGACGTTAACATGAAAAAAATGTACTTAAAGGCTATTGCATTGGGCTCCCTTGCAGCCTTGGCAGCATGCAGCGACAGTAGCAGCGCCCCCTCCGTTCCAAGCGTTAGCGAGAACGAATTCCCAGAACAGGTTATTTGCACCGACGGAAGCATTGTAAGCGACATTGCGGAATGCGCAATCGTCAGCAACGGCGTTGTACAGGAAGAGACACAGATTATGTATTCATGCGTAGACGGCACACTGGTTCCAAGCGAATCTCTTTGCCAAAACGGCGTCGCAGACTCAACCGTAACAACAACCTATATTTGCGAAAACGGTCAAAAGGTTTTGGATTCTAGCGAATGTCCGACGACAATCACCTGCACAGACGGGACCGTGGTGAATGACGCCAGCGAATGCGTACAGGAAATCATCAAGCCTGCTAGCAGCAGCTCTCAAGTCCCGGAATCTTCTACAGGAAGCGTTGACCAGGAAAACCCCGCCACTCAAGAAACGCCGATCGATCCTGAAAATCCAATCATTTCCGACAATCCCGAAACTGCGGTTTCCAGCAGTTCCATTGGGGAATCCTCCAGCAGTTATGAATCGGCATCCAACGGGAACACGCCCGCCATCGCCTACACCGCTGCAGGCGCCAGCGTTCAAAACGACAACGGATGCGTCACCATTAACGGAGGCGAGGTTGTCATTTCCTGCGCCGGCGATTACGATTTCAGCGGAAGTTACTCCGGCGCAGACGCACAGATTCGAGTCTACTCCCCCAAGGCTGATTCCGGCGTCTACCTGAATCTCCGCGGCCTAACGCTGGAGAATACGGCAGACGCTCCCATCTACGTTCAGATGGCAAGCAAGACCTTCGTTGTAGCCAAGAAGGAAACCGTCAACACCTTAAGCGATGGCAAGACCCGTACAAAGTCTTTTACCTACAACAACAGCAATGGCGTTCAGAAGACAGACACCACCGCAGCAGCCATCTATTCCAAGGACGACCTGACAATCAAGGGCGAAGGTTCCCTCACCGTTAACGGAAACTTCAACAACGGCATTCAAAGCAGCAACGACCTGCGTTTCCGTGGCGAAACCATTTTGAATGTTAGCGCGGTCAACAACGGCATCAAGGGCAAGGGAACCGTCGATATTGAAAAAGGCATTATCACCATCGCAGCAACAAACGGCGATGGCATCAAGAGTGACGAATGCACTATCAATGGTAGCGATACCACCATTACCGAAGGCAAGGGCATCGTAAACATCAAGGGTGGTACCATCAAGATTACCAAAGCTGGTGACGACGGCATTCAAGCTTTCAACTACGTGATGATTTCCGACAGTGTCAGCATTCCTTCCATCACCATCAATTCCACCGGAAAGGGCCTGGTTTCTGAAAACCGGGTCTACGTGAACGGCGGCGAAATCAATGTAACCTCCGGCGATGACGGCGTCCACAGCAATCTAAACGTCTACTTCAACGGCGGAAAGACAACCATCAGCGCCAAGGGTAACGACGGCGTTCATGCAGATTCCACCCTGTACATCAATGACGGAACTATCCATGTGAAGGAATCCTACGAAGGGCTTGAAGCATGGTACATCAAGGCAAACGGCGGCATCACCGATGTCTATGCAACCGACGACGGTTGGAATGCAGCTGGCGGCAATGACGCATCCGGCAACAACACCCAGACTGGCGGCAACAACTGGGGCGGCCGTCCCGGCGGATTCGGCGGCGGTTTCGGAGGCATGGGAAGTTCCAGCGGCTTCCTCACTGTAACCGGTGGCGTTCATTATGTCAAGACTGGTTCCGGCGACACCGACGGCATGGACAGCAACGGCGAACTCACCATCAGCGGAGGCGTTGTGGTGGTGGAATGCCAGATTAGCGGCGGTATGGGCGGATCCTTTGATTCCGACGGAACCGCAACCATCACTAGCAAGACCCTCCTAGGCTTTAGCGGCCGTCAGAAATCCGAGGCAGGAACTAACTACACCTTGAGCTTTAACACCAACAGCTACTACGGCAATTCCAACATTGCCTTCAAGCCCACGTTCTCGGGCAGCTACGCCCAGGGCACAAGCCAGGTGTCTACCGTAAGTAACGTCAACAGCTATGCAAAGAGCGTTACCCTGCCCAGTGGCAACACTATCTACTACAACTAAGTTTCCAAATCCACACAACCAAAAAATGGTCGCGAGCAATCGCGGCCATTTTTTAATTCAAAAAGAATTACGACCTAAAGAATTGTAGAATTCGATCCTTATAATCCTTGGCCTCGTCAAATACGGCGTGGCCATAACCCTCGTAGGTATAGAATTCACAAGGGGTTCTTGCAGCCTTCAGTTTTTCAGCAATCTTTACGCTGGCTTCGTAACCCACTACATAATCAGCACCTGCTCCTAGAACAAGCGTCGGGCACTTTATCTGGTCCAACTTATCGTAGGTATCAATTCCTGCACAGGCTTCTGCAGTAATGGCAAAACGCAAAACCTCTTCCGACGTCAAGTTCTTATACATCATCAAGAGAGCTCGACGATACCGCTGAACAAAAGCCTCCGAAAACGCGTTGTCGATAAAATCTGCAACAAGTTCATCGGCCTTGCCATCACGGGCAAGGCAAGCCCAGTTCCCGATAACCTCCAGCTGAAGGGGTTCCGCCTTGGAGGAACTGGATGCAAGGACCAGATGGTCAATCAATTCCGGATGTTCTATGGCAATATGCTGTGCAATCATGCCACCCTGGGATGTACCCAGCATATCTACATGCTCAAGGCCAAGAGCCTTCATAGCCGCAGCAGTATCCCTAGCCATGTCTGCAACAGAATACGGGTCAGGGATATTCTTGCGACGGTCAAAAAGATAAACCGTATAATTTTCCTTAAAAGCCCTGTAAGCCGTTTCTACAGAAGAAGCCGAGGCCATAGTGCTTCGAAGACTTAATCCAGGAATAATCACAAAAATCTTGGAGCCATTGCCAAAACGAGCGTACTCCATTTCCTGCAATTCGCCATTGGAACAGGAATCCCCGAAAAAAACGGACTGTACTAAAGAATCCGACATAAAGCCCTCTAAAGAACAACAACCTTGTTCTTGCCTGTACGCTTAGCTTGGTACAAGGCATCATCAACTCGAACGCAGATAGAATCGCTAGAGTCTCCCTTGTGCAGTTCAGTGGCGCCAAGGCTGATTGTCTTCTTTCCAACGGCAGGGAAATCGACCTGAGCAAAGCCAGTACGTACAGCTTCGGCAAACTCTACGGCTTCCTTGATTCCCATGTCAGGAAGCATTATCATAAACTCTTCACCGCCCCAGCGGCCGGCATCTGCGTCGGGAGCCGTCTCAAAGGTGGCCATCTGGATCTGCTTAGACAGACCCATAATCACGTTGTCGCCTTCCTTATGGCCAAAGGTATCGTTAACCGACTTGAAGTTGTCGATATCGATCATCACAAGAGACATTTTCTCGTTGGGATATTCTGCAAATCTTTCTGCAATACGCCTCTGGATTTCACCACGATTGTACAACCCGGTCAAGGCATCCGTTATGGAATTCTTGGTCATCTTGTTGTACATTTCCATCAATTCCGCAGACGAAACGTTGGTAAAGTTTGCAAGGCGGCTAATCACAGACACTCGGCCAGCCCGGTAGCCATCGTTCACAACCGCAGTCTTGATCCTGGCCGGATCCACTTCTCCTTCACGCATTGCCGCAACGACTATCGTCGCATTATGGAAATACAGAGCTCCTCTTGAGCGAAGAAATTCTCCCGTCGCCACAAAACCGAATGTAGGAGCCAAGGTATTGAAAGGAAGCGTTTCCTTGCTTACCTCCTGCTCACCCCAGAAAGTCTTTCGGGCAAGGCTGGAGCTCATTAGAATTACATCCGGGCAGAACTTGGACAAGCGAATCGAGCCTGCCTTTACACTTTCCATAATGGACTGGGGATCACCGTAGGCAATTCTCGTCGACGAACCGTTTTCCACATTGGAAGACAAAAGAAGTGCACCTTCCTCGGAACAAGCCAGCGGAGACCGGAGCAGATTTTCTCCGTTGTCATGGCAGAACAACGGGAATTCCAGGGTGTTGTTGTAAAAATAATAGTCGTTCTGGATATTCAGGTACTTGGAGTACGCTTCGAAAGCGGGGCGGCCATCCAGTTCCCACAAAACATTATCCATGGCTTTCGTCACCGTAAACGTTTTGCCCAGAGGTTTCCAACCAGAAATCTTTGTCGTTTCCACATGCAGATCATCACCGCCAAAAAGGACAAACACGACAGACTCATCCGAGTAACCGCACAGGTTGGAAAAGACAAAAGCCGGAGTCTCTTCGCCAGCTTGTCCAGCCACGCCACCAAAAACCTGGACATCCTTCCTAAGGGTTTCAAATCCAGCGCAGAAATTGGTAAAACAGGTAATCTTTGATGCCAAAAGTACACCCACAGCGCTAACCCAGGGGCGCTTTTCAACCTCACGAACCAGGTCCTCTGCAACAGGCTTTGCAGACTCCTCGTTCATCACATACTGGAGTACCTCAAGATGAGTGGATTCCTGTTCAAATACGGTGCAGGCAATAGTTATGGCCCCGCCCGAAAAAGATCCGTTTACAATACCGCCGTTACAGGACCCTCCAACGCAAATCGCATCGGGGAAACATTTAACAACAGCATTGCAAATGGAGTTCAGTAGTTCAAAGTCATTCTGTTCCGAGAAAATCTGGAACAACAACTTCAAAGGTCGGTTCCCTCGGAACTGATCAATATTTCGAAGTCTTGACCCCAACTGCTTGGGATTTTCATATGTGAACTGAACTTGTTTCACTAAACCTGACTGAACTCCTTTTTTTAAAAATAACAAAAAGATTCTCTTTGCCACGTCCACACACACCAAAGCATCCGAGGAATGGCTTTTTCACGGCTTTTTTGTTCTATTTTATGGACAAGGACTTGATTAAAATGAAAGTTTTCTACCACCTACCAGGACTATTCGAATTCTACGATTTGTACAAGGCGTTTCTGCCGCTATTCCGTGAACATCGGGAGTGGTTTTACGACTGGTGCGAAATTGGATCCATTTACGGCGCACCTGCCGACTGTATCTGGGGCGGAGGCCGCGTTGGCTTTGGCGACGAGCCTGCGGAGCGGGTGGCAAAACTTTTAAAGGAATATGGAATTTCTGCAAGGCTGACTTTTAGCAATTCCCTGTTAAGGGAAGAACATCTTTCGGATGCACGGTGCAATGAACTTTGCAAAATGTTTGAAGGTGGCGCGATTTGCGACGGCGCGCAAAACGGAATCATCGTTCATTCCGACTTGCTGCTAAATTATTTAAAGTCAAAATATCCAGGGTTCTATTTCGTCTCGTCCACAACGAAAGTTCTGACCGAGTTCGCGCAACTTGTGGCAGAATTGGACCGCGATGAATTCCGCTATGTAGTTCCGGATTTCAGACTAAACAAGGAATTAGATAGGTTCGCCTCGCTCACCGGCGCGCAAAAACAGAAAGTGGAATTTCTCTGCAATGAATGTTGCTGGTTCGGCTGCCAAGACCGCAAAATTTGTTACGAGAACGTGAGCCGCAAAAACTTGGGCGAAGATTGCAAGGATCACATCTGCAAATCGCCAGGCGCAAAGAAAGGCTACCGCTTTTCCGACGCCATGAAAAACCCAGGTTTCATCGGGATTGATGACATCCAGAACATTTACGCGCCTGCAGGTTTTTCCCAGTTCAAAATTGAAGGACGCAGCCTAGGCAGCGCCCTCATCCTGGAATTTCTACTTTACTACATGACCAAGCCGGAATACCAGCTGAACGTCCGCGAGGAAATCTATCTGGACAGCACGCTGGACTTGTTCTAGCATAGCAGCAAAAATTTCACTTCGAGTCATTATACTATACACTTTATAATACAAGTCGGTAAAAAAACAGAATTTTCGCACGGCAAAGTTCTCCACGATTATTACGTGGAAGTTTATATTTTGGTTGTGATAAAATCTGTATTTGAATACGAAGACTACCGCCTCTTCATGAGCGATTATTACCAGTGGAAGAAAAAGACTTCCGCTTTTTCCTGGCGAGAATTTGCAAAAATTTGCAGTTTTTCATCACCAAATTATCTGAAAGTTGTTTGCGATGGCAAAAGTGGACTGTCCAATCCGGGCGCAAAACGCGTTGCAACGGCTATGGGACTTGTTGGCGCTGAATATGATTACTTTCTACAGCTGGTCAGATTTGCCCAAGCCAAGAAAGATGCAGAAAAAGAAGACGCCTACGCCGAGATGATCAACATTGTAAGTTCCCACAAGGTCCGAGTACTGGAAGGCGAGTCTATTTCGTTTTATGAATCCTGGAAATATCCCGTACTCCGGGAATTAGCGCCCATGATGCCCGGTGCAAAACCTTCGGATTTGTCAAAGGCATGCGGCGGAGCATTCTCTGCAGAAGAAGTCCGCAATGCACTAGCATTTCTAACTCGCGCCAAATTTCTTAGAAGAACTGCAAGCGATGTCTATGAGTTAGAGGACCGTTCACTTCAGGCATCTGTGGCGGCCATACCTACGCAGGTTCGCGCCATGCACAAGGAAATGGCAAACTTTGCAGGTGAAGCCATCGAAAAATATTCCATAGACGAAAGAAATTTTTCTGGCGTCACCATCGGAATTGACGAAGAAGACTACGCCAAGATCGTAGAGGAACTTGACGTCTGCCGAAAGAGAATCATTTCCATAGCGACAGCTAAGAAAGGCGGCAATCGCGTTTACAGATTAAATCTGCAACTATTTCCGCTAACTGAAAAAATCCAATTAGACGAACCTGATACAGCAAGTAAGGAATGAAAAAATGAAATTCAATAAAGTTGTTTTATTCTGTTCACTGATTTTATTCTTGTTTGCATGTTCCGAATCAGACAAGGTTGCTGGCGGTTCTATTGAAGATCAGAATGCTTATACAGATAATGAGGAAAACATTCCGTCCAGTCCTGCGATAACGGATAGGGATACTCTTACCCCTACTGAAAACAAGTCATCAAGTTCAGCGGCATCCATTATTGTACCTGCAGATTACAGGATTTCTTACGTAGCTCGCATCATAAAATTTACATCGGAGTCCTCCGATAAAATTGACTATGGTTACGCATCTATTTCAACTTACGAGGCTGAGAATGGAGCTTCTGGCGGCTGTTCTTCGGACAATCAAATCTTTGAAGGCGCCACAAAGATCATGGGAGACACAATTGCCACCGTATTCCGTGGTAAAAACTTGAAAGACCATTTAGCCTCGTTTACGGAGCTGGTACAGGGCGGCTGTGTTGCTGCGGGAGGAACAATTCTTGTGGACACGCTGATTGTTGAGGGAACCGACTTCGAATACGCCTGCCTCGTGACAACGAATTTCACAGAAATCAATGGAAAATCATTGAAGTATCTTGGCGATGTCCTAAGTCAAAGTTGCTACGACATGAATGCTTCTTACGGGCATTACGAAACGCTTAGCAGTTCCAGTGAGTCTAACGGAGTTAACTCCCTTGAAGAGATTGACGCTCCCGAAACTTGTGAAAACTGCGGTACAACCAACAACCAGAAAACATCCATTGACAGCACTCGTACTCTTGAAAACTACGTTCTACAATATGTTCCGAATGCAGAACAACTTTCCTTTGACGATCGCGTAGTTGCCTACAACGGAACGGCCTCAATGGCTTGCATGGATTACGCCTACGCAAAAACAGGAATCTCTCCCACGGACATGGTGCTAAAAGCGCCTCTGTTCCAGATAAATCAAGATGACATTTCCGTCTGTTTTCCGATGACCGCCAAAATCATGAAGGAACATCCCGCAAAAAATAAGGAAAGTTGCCGGTACTATATGACCATGGTTGATGATGGAGGCCAGCCAATGGGACATGTGTTGACCAGTATCTCTGAAGAAACCCTAGAATTTACCAGTGTAATTCCTGGAGGAGAATGCGTGCGCTATAACACCATTTTCCCGGTGTATTTCCTTGTTGAAGATTGTGACGGTAGCATAGGGGCTACCGAACCGGAGAGTATTCGCAAGCCCTTATCAAGTGAAATTTGGAAATGCGAAGAAGGCTGTTACAGTCCGAGCACAAATGCCATTTCATACGGAGAATGGTTTAAGTCTTCTCTGCTGTAAAAACTAAACGACAACATTATGGTTGAAACAAAAGGAGTGCTAGCGCAACTAGCACGTTACTCACGTATGCCCACTAGAAATTTTGAATTTCGTTGCATCGTCGGCATCATCGCGTGTTTCGCATTTTTGCAATACGGGCAAATCCGTGTGGAGAGCGTGATTCTTCACCAAGGAGAAAACGACGAAAAGACATCGCTGCCGATTTCCAGAAAAATGAATCGGGGTGAAAATTTTCGCGTTAGCTTTGTCATCTCAAATCCGCTGAATCTTCGCTATGATCTGAACATCATCCCCGATGATTGCGCAGAATCGCTAACGGTCAACGGAGCGGACATTCCCCTGTCTAATTATTCTGGCAGATGCAACTACAGCAAGGGATTTGTGCTAGCAGATTCCGTTACCGCGCCCCATCGCCTTGGCCCTAGAACGACTTATGAACTTTCCCTGAAAAATGGCGGAGGTTCCGGCGGAATCAATATTTTCCCCAGGGGAATCGGCTTTACGAACGCCTTAGAAATCGTGATTGCAATCCTTGTGGGATTGACGTTTGCATCCTTATGCAAACGCCGCAAGTGGCATTCATTTTTACAGTTTTGCATCGTGTTCGGAGTGTTCCTGCGATTTGCCATGTTCAGCGCTCTGCCCTACACTCAATTTGCAAATGATGTGGAAGGTCATTTGGCGTACATTCAGTATATTGCGGATAACCTTGCGATTCCTGCGGCGGATGAATGTTGGACTTGTTACCACCCACCTATTTATTACACGGTGGCAGTTCCGTCACTTGTTGCAAGTAACTTGCTAGGATTTGCATCAAGTGCTGGCGTTCAGCTATTTAGTTTGGCGCTTTCAATTCTCGTATTGATTTGTGGTCTTGCCCTATTAAAGAATCTTGTGGATGGTAAATGCTTGACGGTTGCCGCAACCCTTTGGACGGTGTGGCCAACCTTACTTTTAGTCGCTCCAAGAATCGGGAATGACCAGATGTTTTATGCGCTGCATGTTCTTTGTCTGCTTTCGGGCTTCAATTACATTAAGCGTGGGAAGGGTTCATTTCTTTTTTTGCCGTAGTTTGCGCGGCTCTTGCAATCTGGACGAAATCAACAGGCTTTATCTCTTTGGCACTTGTAATACTGATGGCTGTTGCTGGCTATTTCAAAAATCGTTCGCCAGAAAAAATCACACCAGCCAAACCAGAAATCACAAGCTGGATTTTATTACTTCTAATCTTTGTTGGATTGACCTTCGAAAAAATAATGGGCGAAGGAGACCTAGTTTCTAACGCAAATAGTTTGCATTCTGGTTTAAAAGTAGGAAACGACGCCGGAAATTTTCTTTATTTTGATTTGAAGTCTTTCCTGACGGAACCTTATACCAGCGCATGGGCCGACGGTCTGGGACGAGAATATTTTCTCAATTACGCCTTAAAATCGTCCTTGTTTGGAGAATTCAAACTTGTTGAAACCGCATTCGGCAAAACTTTGGCGTCCTTGATTAGCGCGTCTTTCCTGGGCTTGCTCGTATTTGCGATTCGCGGATGGTGGAAAACGAAACTGGATGTTTACCATTGGATTCTTTTTATTCAAGGAGTTCTGTTCTTTGCTGCATTGGGCTACCTGCGTTACAAATATCCCTATGCCTGCAGCAACGATTTCCGCTACATCATGCCAGTGTTGTTGAGCTTTATTCCCTACGTGGCCTTGGGCGTATACCAAAAAGATTTTCCCCTCAAGTGGAAAATTCTAGGTATCACTACAGTACTTGTTTTTGTGGTATGTTCCGTGCTACTGATGGGCTGCGTGTTCGTCTCAATCTTTGGTACCGTCTAAACCTCATACTTTGTTCGCACGTCTGCTGCCGACAGCCAGCCGGATTCCTTTGCAGATTGCTCTCCCTCTTCCAGCGATTTTTGCAACTTATGCTCGGCGGCCAACACAGGAGACTCCTCAGAAACATTCTGAAGGTCCTCGTTATAATTTCGCAAATCAGATACAGGCAGAATACACAGCATACAAAACCTTCTTACCACAATATGCAAAATTTTTAAGTAAATACAAACAAATATCGAAAATATCATTCGTTTCGCAAAACGCTTTTTTATATTTAGTATGACATAGTTCGGCCTTGCGAAAGCGAGGCTGAACGACCGGTTTTATAGAGTTTTTGCTCTTATTCTCTGTCCTGAAACTACCACTTTCTAATGCACTTGAGAATAAGGCGAATGCTCACGTCCCATTTGGGGCGTGGGCCGTTCGTGCTTATTTTGTGCAAGGGTGTGGTAGCCCTCAGGACAGATAAGTGCATTCGGTTCCACGCCTTTTTTGTTTGGCAAAGCCGAAGTCCTTTTTGAATTTGAGTGGAAATGAAAACACTTTTATTTGGATGGGTAACACAATGGCAAAGCAAGAAATCAATACGGAT
This sequence comes from Fibrobacter sp., assembly GCA_024398965.1. NCBI lineage: Bacteria > Pseudomonadati > Fibrobacterota > Fibrobacteria > Fibrobacterales > Fibrobacteraceae > Fibrobacter > Fibrobacter sp. Next base: position 114,693 of record JAKSIF010000001.1, read on the forward strand.
TTTTGGGTACGCGACCTATTAAAAGAAGCAACAATAAACCTTGACGCTCAGGGCAGCTCTATTAAAGAACTCGATGATGCTTTAAAAACAGCTTCAAAAAAAGGCAACGGCAAAAAAGGATATCCTGAATACGTTGGTGTTGTCAAAGATTTTTTAATTGTCATTGAAGATAAAGCCTCTTTACATGATCACGAATTAAGGGATGACGACAACCTATATTCAATGGAACCAAAGAACGTTCAAAAATACGCCATGAACGGAGCGTTCTTTTATGGAAGACACTTGATTCAAAATACAACCTACAAAAAGGTCTTTGCAATCGGCGTCTCTGGTTCAGAAAAGAAACACCGAATCACTCCCATTTTTCTAGATGATCGATGCAATGTTTTCTATTTGGACGATGTCGAGTCCTTTATTTCCTTTAACGAAGAAAATATCGATGAGTATTACCATCGCGATGTTCTTAAGGAAAAAACGGACAGCGAAAAAGAACTTAAAGACATTCTAGATGATGCGAAGGAACTTCATGAACACCTCCGTAATTACGGAAATATGAAAGACGAAGAAAAGCCTTTGATTGTTTCTGGAATTCTCCTTGCCTTACGCGAACGTGATAAGAAAAACTTCAGCATAGATTCACTAAACGGTGATACATCCAAAACGGATGGACAAAAAATCTACGAAGCCATTAAAGACAGTTTCAACAGAGCAAACCTATCTCCAGTCACCAAGATTGATAAAATTCTTTCGCAATTCAGTATTATCAAAGATAGTACCAAGCTGAATGAAGTCAACAAGAATCTTGGAGAAACCCCTCTAAAGTTCTTTGCAAAATTTCTCGACGAAAAGTTGTATAGATCCATAAAATACAGCAAGACATCAGAAGATTTTCTTGGACGATTTTATGGCGAATTTATGCATTATTCTGGAGGAAGCGGTCAAACCCTTGGTATCGTTTTGACTCCTAGTCACATAACTGAATTATTTTGCGATTTACTTGATGTTAAAAACAGCGACAGAGTTTTTGATTCTTGCTGTGGAACAGCTGGTTTCCTGGTCGCGGCTCTTCACCGCATGTTATCTCAAACTAGCAAAGAAAGCGAAAAGAACGAAATTCGAAAGAACCAATTGTACGGCATAGAAATTCGTTCTGACATGTTCACTATCGCGACAACAAACATGATTCTTCGTGGAGATGGAAAAAGCAACCTTCAATGTGAAGATTTTCTTTTGCAAAATCCTAAAGAATTACAGAAGAACATCCGCGCAACCGTTGCAATGATGAATCCTCCTTATAGCCAAGGATCTAAGCAAGCACCCGACTTGTATGAAATAGCTTTCACCGAGCATCTTTTAGATTCTCTTGTAGAAGGAGCTCGTTGCGCCGTAATTGTCCCTCAAAGTTCTATGACAGGAAAAAGTAAGGAAGAACTTGCCATAAAACAAAGTATTTTGATGAAGCATACCTTAGAAGGCGTAATCATGCTACAAAAGGACACCTTTTATGGAGTCGGCGTGATTCCTTGCATAGCAATCTTTACTGCCGGAGAAAAGCATCCAAGTGACAAACTTTGCAAATTCATCAACTTTGAAGATGACGGCTACAAAGTCTCGCCACACGTTGGTCTTCTAGAAACAGATTGTGCCAAAGACAAAAAACAGCATTTACTAGATGTTTGGTTCAATCGTATTGATGCGGAAAATAAATTCTGTGTAAAATCAACAATAAAAGCCGAAGATGAATGGCTCCACAGTTTCTACTACTTCAATGAAGAAATCCCTTCAGAAACGGACTTTGAAAAAATCGTCAATGATTACCTGTCATTTGAATTTTCAATGATCATGCAAGGGAGAAAATACTTGTTTGAAAAAACAGAAAATACGCAATTACACGATCTTTGCTATAAAAACACACCCAAAATCAAAGAAAAAGAATGGCGAGATTTTTGGCTTTCCGAGAAAAATGACATTTTCGATCTCAAAGCGACATCAAGTGGTATAGATGGAAATAAGTTGATTCCAGGAGTCGGTCCCATTCCCTACATATCTCGTTGCGATAGCAATAACGGAATAAAGGCTTTCATTTCACCTCATCAAAAAGAGAAGTATCAAATGGATTTAGGGAACTGCATCAGTATCGGACTGGATACGCAGACCGTATTTTACCAACCCTATAACTTCTTTACCGGTCAAAATATTCAGATTTTAAGAAACAACCGTCTAAACAAATACAACGCTTTATTTCTAATTCAAGCCATACTTTATCAAATGGGGAAATTTAATTGGGGAGGAAATGGAGCTACATTAGGACGTTTGAAGCGAACAAAAATTTTGCTCCCAATCGATTCCAAAGGCAATCCCGATTACGAATACATGGAACAATACATCAAGAACCTTATGCTAAGAAAATACCAGGACTACCTTTCCTTCAAGGAATAATTTTTTGAGGCAAAAACACCCATCCCCTACGCCCTACACCGGCATCGGGGATTTTTCATTTTCAAGCGCATTCACATCCAAAGCCCACAAATCATGCATTTTGTGGATTGTCAGAAAAAATCTTTCGCAGCATATCCAAGGCTTCTTCCTTGGTCATGCCGTCACCTAAAATTTGAGAATCAACGACTTCTTCTTTCATGGAATCCAAGAAAGTCTCTACATCATGCTGGATTTTTTCAGGCAAGGTAATTCTCAAATCCGCCGATAACAAAGGAAGAAGCCTAAACACATCGTTCTTATGCTTCCTGTAGTCATCTGTATTGACGTGTCCACCTTTTTCTTTTGATTCTTTCAAGTTCATCCTTGCCTTCATTTTATACAGAATCAAATACTCCGGCTTAAGAACTCTAATGCCATTCAAAACATCACAGCCTTCACTTAAAAGATTGTAATAGCTTTCGTCAAGAATAATCGCAGACAAACTGGATACATCTTCTGCTATTGTGACTCGCCTAACATCCCCAGGAATAACTAAAGGATCAGTGCTTTTTGAGAGCAATTCTATCATTGAAGGATATCCGACTTGAGGATCGGTAAATCGATAGAAGCACGTTTTCGCTCTTTTTTGCTCACCACATGTATATTGGCCTTCTTTAATAAAATCCCAAAAAGTTTTTCCAAATTCAACATACCTTTGGGCATCAACAACCAACACCATATCGACATCTTTCGTTGAGCGAAACTTCAATCCGGCGTCTTCCATCAGGATAGAGCAAGCGGTCCCGCCGATGACGACATATTCGTCATTAAATTTTTCGAATTTTTCACGAAACTTTTCAAGGCCATTTACCATTGTACGGTCTCCATCATTTCTTCAAGGCATCCAACCACTCGTTCATCCTTGGATTCTTTCAACGACATATACAAAGAAAGAGGATCGACAACGCCATCTACGGCAAACAGCGAGGGATTATAACTCCATATCTGAACTTCAACCAGTTCCAATTTGCTGAACCACCTCAAACCAGCAGTGTAATCAATGACATTTGGGGATAAATCCTTTTTTTGACAGGCATACGCATCAATACGCGGAGCGTTCAACATAGTTTTTGCGGAAAGAGCAGTCTCACCTGCCTTCGGGAAGGCTTCCTTCAAGTTATCCTTTGTTACAATGATTCGCTTTTTTATGGGGTTTATTAAATAGGGTTTTGCTTTTTCCACCAAACTCGCTCCATTGTCCGTGCAAGTCATCAGAATAGACCGGCCATTCTCCTGCAATCGCACCAGCCCAAGTTTTTCCAGTTCCCGAGAATACCTGGATACTGCCATTGCATTTAAACCTGTTTCCTGAGCAGCTCGCGCCTTGGTCACATAAGAGTCTTTCACTTTGTACAACATGTACAAAAAAAGCAGCTGCCCCTGAGGCGTCATTTTTTTAGGAAGGTCATTATCATCTTTGTTACGCACACCTGCAGCACGGTTCTGGTTTTGCAGAGCCACTCCCAAAAACGGAAGGTAAATCAGGGATGTCGGCGCAATGAACGGAACTCGCTCTTGAATCAACGATTTACGCTGCGCATTAGAAGTGTTCCTAAAAAGAAACGCCACCGGTCTCGTCAAAACTTGTTCGTACTTTTTAATCTGCCTTGCCAAAGCTTCTGCATCAAAGGATTCTTCGCCAAGGACAGCGACAACAACAAAACGGACTCCCTCTACGCAAGCATTAAAGAACCCACGATTTTTCACCATGTACAAAGGCAAGCCCTTGGGTTGAACAGCTGCACTCACATTGCAGTCAAAACCATTTTCCAGGAAAATGCTCTTTACAAAATCGCAGATGTTCTCATTGTCAAAAAAGAAGAAAAAAGCCATATCTAAATACTCATTATAACATTCACTATCAAATGTAACATTTTAAAATGTTATAATCAAGTTTTTATGTTACATATTGTGGTTTTTTACTAAAAACAAGGAAAACATGTTAATAAATTGTTTATTTACTTTTCAAAGAAGACACATAATTCCGAACCCTAAGGCCTGTTTGAGCCTTAAGATTTCGTTGCTGTAGATTTTTTTGACAAAAGATGAAAATGGGTTAGTAAAAGAGGTCTCTTTTCCAATCAAATGTTTGGGGGAAGAACTACCTTCAAAACTCAGAAATTAAATTTGAATACTACCTGAATGGAATTCATTCTTCATATCCAGACTTTATTATGAGAGACAAGAAAGGTTCTAACCACCTTTTCGAAGTCAAGAGCGTCAACGTATCAAATAAAGCCCAATTTGACTCAGTGGAATACAAATCAAAAATCAACGCACTGAAGGACTGTTATAAGCTGTGCTCTATTCTTACAGGCGATTATTACTATTTACCGGTGTTGAAAGATGAGGATTGGCAAATAACTGTTTTTTATAAGGGTGAAGAAGACATTCTTACAAAGGAAATGTTTAAAAAATCTTTTGAAAGCCAATAAAATCGTTTCCGTATTCCGCATGTCTTTAAATAATCTAAAACACCCTCCCCCGACGCCTCTCACCGGCATCGGGGATTTTTTTCAAAGCAGCACCTCCAGGTAAGTTTTCAGAATTTTGGAAACCCTAAGTTTCTTCGCATATTCTGCAAGCTTATTTAAGTCCTTGCCATCCCATGCAGCGAACCTCTTAATTGCCACCAGCAACAGTTCGTTGCTTACGCGGGATCTGTTCTTGATCAAATCACAAATTGTTTTTTCCAGGTCATAGCAGCGAACGGTATTACCAAAAGGAGTTTTCACCTCCGTCACTCCCAAATCAAATAGTTCTGGCTTGCAAGTGAATACCTTGCAGGCATTTTTCAGAGACAATGACGGTGCATGTCCAAAGGGAACTGTTATTGAATGTTCAAAAGGAGTCCGTTCCGAGAAGCCGTGCAAGAAAAGGGCCGTTTCGTGAGAAATAATCAAATTATCTGAACGAGACGAAATCATGAAGATTTCATCTGGAATTGCATCTGGCAAAACATACTGCCCTTGCGCAACTCGGACTAGCTCGCCTAACTTGCACAAGGATGATAATTGGGCCCGCGAAACTCCCACAGACTCGGATTTTGAGGAAAGCACAACCCCATTGTAAGCAGCAGCCACATCTTTCAGCAAGCCAATTTCTTTTTTCTTTAAAACTCATATCATAAAATTACATCTTATTTTATGACATTTGTCAATAGCAAAAAAAATCCCCGAAGCGTTTAACTTCGGGGACCTTGTAAAATGGATTCTATCGGGGCGTTGCCCCTCCAGAAAAACGATTAAGCCTGGGCGCTTCGCGCCTAGCCTATGCGGCTCAGTCATGGACATGCAAGCATGTCCGCGACGTTCGCCTTGTTAGGCTTTTACCGTAGTGAAAGCAAAAGCTTCGCCGTCAGCGTCGTTAGCTTCGAGGCCATCAGCGGAAGCAGCCCACTTAATTGCGGTAGCTTGCGTTTCGCCAGCAATATAAGCTTCGTTTTCAGCAACAGCCTGCTTGAACATTTCACTGTCAGAGAACAAGGTCACTTCGATCTTGTCAGTGATGGTGTAGTTCTGTTCCTTACGGCGGTTCTGGATGCGGTTCACCAATTCACGGGCGACGCAAGCGCGGCGCAGGTCATCGGTAACGTTCAGGTCCAGAGCAACGGTAAAGTGGCTGTCTGCGTCCACGGCAAGGCCTTCCGGCACAATGCGCTGGATCATCAAGCAGTCAGCGCCCACTTCGCCAAATTCGAACTTGATTGTCTCGCCACCCTGCAGGGCCTTGATTTCGTCAGCGGTAAGGCTGTTGAGCTTTGCAGAGATGACCTTCATGTTCTTGGCGTATTCAGGGCCCTTAGCCTTGATGCCCAGGAAGTTGGGCTTTGCAGAAAGCTTCACCAGAACGGTTTCATCTTCAAGGAACTTCATTTCGCGAACGTTCAGTTCTTCGAGGATGAGGTCCTTCATGGTCTGGGCGACATCGAGTTCTACGGAACCGTGAGGCACCACAGTCATGGAAGCAATGGGCATACGGTTCTTTACGTTGTTCGTAGCGCGGATTGCACGGCCCATTTCCACCATGCCGCGGACCATTGCGATACGCTGCACCAGGGCTTCGTCCTTCAAGGATTCGTCTGCGCTGGGGAATTCACAGAGATGAACGCTAACAGGTGCGTTGGCATCCACTTCGCGAACGAGAATCTGGTAGATTTCTTCGGCCAGGAGCGGCAGGAACGGAGCAAGAATCTTGCTGAAGTCCACCAGCACCTTGTACATGGTTGCATAAGCTGCGTTCTTGTCGCCATCGTTTTCAGACTTCCAGAAACGGCGGCGGCTACGACGGACGTACCAGTTGGTCAGGTCATCCACAGCAGCGATGATTGCAGGCACCACGTTGTACAAACGGTAAGCCTTCATTTCCACTTCGACCTTAGCGGCCAGATCCTGCAAGGTTGCAAGCATCCAGCGGTCCAGTTCGTTTTCGGACTTCACCACTTCACCCGGATTCCAGTTGAGCTGGCCCTTGGCGGCGTCGGCATTGTGGTTAGAAACGAAGAAGCTCACGGCGTTCCACAGCGGGAGCATCACCTGCTTCACAATGCCCTTCACACCTTCTTCGGAGAAGCGCAGGTCTTCGGCCTTAAGGGCAGCAGAGTTGATGAGGAACAGACGGATGGCGTCTGCGCCGGTGCGTTCGATAAGTTCGTTGGGGTCCGGATAGTTCTTCTTGGACTTGGACATCTTGGAACCGTCTTCGGCCAAGATGATACCGTTCACAATCACGTTCTTGAAGGCGGGCTTCTGGAACAGAGCGTTAGAAAGAACGGTCAAGGTGTAGAACCAACCACGGGTCTGGTCAAGACCTTCGGCAATGAAGTCAGCCGGGAAGCTCTTTTCAACCAGTTCCTTGTTTTCAAACGGATAGTGGCGGCTGGCATAAGGCATGGAGCCAGATTCGAACCAGCAGTCAAACACTTCCGGAGTACGCTTGAATTCCTTGCCATCCTTCTTGATGACAATCTTGTCCACGAAGTGCTTGTGGAGGTCTTCCAGAGTTTCGCCAGTGAGGTCGGCCAGTTCCTTGATGGAACCCACGGCGATCATTTCGCCGTCGTCAGCAATCCATACAGGAATCGGGGTACCCCAGAAACGGTTACGGGAAAGGTTCCAGTCGCGGGCGTTGGCAATCCACTTACCAAAGCGGCCGCTCTTGATGTGGTCGGGAACCCAGTTCACGGTCTGGTTGTTTTCGACCATCCATTCCTTCAAAGTCTTGGTGACACCTTCTGCGTTGGTGACTTCGCCATCGATCTTCAAGAACCAAGTCTTGAGGGCGCGGTACAGCAGAGGCACGCCGGTACGCCAGCAGTGGGGGTAGCTATGAACGAAGGTTTCGTGCTTGAACACACGGCCCTGTTCCTTGAGGTAGGCGATAATGCTCTTGTCGGCTTCCTTTGCACCCAGGCCCTGCCACATGGGGACCTTGTCGGTGAACTTACCTTCGGTATCCAGCGGATCGAAGAGGCCCAGGCCAAGAGATGCGCCCAGCTGGAAGTCTTCTTCACCGAAGGAAGGAGCGATATGCACAGCACCGGCACCGTCTTCGTCGCTAACGAAATCGGCAACGTAAATTGTGTAACGCTTTGCAAGTTCTTCTGGAGTTGCATAAGCGTCGCTAATGTGGAACAAGGCTTCGTACTTGAGGCCAGCCAGGTCGGAACCCATGCACTTGTCCACGATGTTGGGCTGCTTGAAGTAAGCGCCAGCGCGGGTACCCATGACCCAGAACTTCTTGCCGTCCTGTTCTACGCAAACGTATTCGGCGTCAGCCTTCACTGCAATAGCGAAGTTGGAAGGAAGAGTCCAGGGAGTGGTGGTCCAAACCAGGATGTTGGAGCCAGCAAACTTGGCGTTATCGGAAACCAGCGGGAAGATAAGAGTCAAGGACGGGTCCTGACGGTCCTTATAGCCCTGGTTGGTTTCGAAGTTGGAAAGCGGAGTAGCAAGGGCCGGGCTGTACGGCTGAATGCGGTAGCCCTGGTAGATGAGGCCCTTGTCGAAGCACTGCTTGAACACCCACCACACAGATTCCATGAAGTTCTTGTCCATGGTCTTGTAGCCCTTGTCGAAGTCCACCCAGCGGCCCATGCGACGAACCGTCTTGCGCCATTCACCGGTGTACTTCAGAACCTTGCTACGGCAGGTTTCGTTAAACTTATCTACGCCCAGGTTCTGGATTTCGGCAACACCAGCCAGACCCAGTTCGTTCTGCACCAGAGATTCAATAGGAAGACCGTGACAGTCCCAACCAAAACCGCGAGGAACCTTCTTGCCCTTCATGGTCCAGTAACGGGGAACGATATCCTTGATGGTACCAGCCAGCAAGTGACCATAGTGCGGAAGGCCAGTTGCAAACGGAGGGCCATCGTAGAAAGTATAGGGTGCAGTTTCCGGACGGCTGTCCAGAGACTTCTTAAAGCTATCATCCTTATCCCACAATCCGAGCACGCGCTCTTCGATTTGCGGGAAGGTTTCTTCCTTAACTACTTCACGAAACAAAGCCATTATAATAACCTCGTAAAAATTTACGGCGAAAAGTTAGAAAATAAAAAAAGGGGGCAGCCCACGGCAATGTTGTTTTTGGGGTATTACTTGCAACATCCAAAACTCGACCATCAACCCATGCGTTTATCCGATAAGGACGACCTAGAAAAACTTATTATATTGTTATTGTATGAAGAAAAAAATCATCATCCTTATTTTTAACATCTTGTGCAATTCCTACGCACAAAGCATTTCTTCTAGTTCCAACACTCCTAACGTGAATATTTCATCAAGGTCTGAGCCGGCATGTGCAGTCCAGTCTATTCCCGGAATGCAATATTCAAAAACAGTCCATTATGTATATAAAGGATATCTATTTGATAAAGCCATAAACCTTCAAGGCACCGTTAATAATGTTGTTGAGTCAGAGGCCTTTGTTCTTGATAGTTTTTCTATTGAACCAAAAAGCAAAATAATTCAATTAAAAAACGTCACTATAGAAACTAGACACGATTACGATTCATCAATGGTTTCTGCATTTGACTCAAATTTTGTCTACGTTCCATACGATTCGTCAATACAAGTCGGAGATGGCATTTTCATAAAAAATTACTCCTCAATCTTTTTCGGTTACTGCAATGAAGCCGGAGATTTCATAAATTCTCCCAAAGGGTACGTTTCTGGAGAAATTGAAATAACACGCCCAAGTTCAACCCATATTATTAGATTACGAAAACCGAATCAAGAAAAAAATAAAGAACCTCGCAATAGAGACGCTTCAGGAAAATTTCTAAACAGAAAGCCTTCCAAAATAATTCGATACTAAGCAGACAAGTAGCAGCACTCCCCTACTTGTCACTTTTTCTTCTGTTGCAATCCCTACACAGCATCTGACAGTTCGTGTCGATTTACTAACTTTTTCTTCATGAAAGTTCTCATATGTGTACTGTTTGCATTCGTGTTGATTTGCTCCGCTCAAGAAACATCAAGTTCTAGTTCCAGTTATCCCCGTTCTTCATCCGCAGCAGATTCGCAAATTCGCTGCCCCGAAATCGAATACCACGGAATGCAAACAACCAAGTACATTCCCACCAGGCCTTACATCATAAATTGGGATCAAAACACCATAGATTTAAACGGAATTGTAGATTCTGTTGGCTTAGATACTTTTTTTGTTGATCAAAGTTACAAGCTTCACCTTATAGATTCATCTAGAGTCGCTGCAAAAATTCTAAAAATCAAACAAGTGGAGCTAGGTTCTGCCGAGAACACCATGAGGGAAGTCTTTGATTCCAACTTTGTCTATGCTCCCTTGAATCTAAACGTAATGAAGGACGACACAATTTCCATACAAGGTTATTCTGCAAGCGTTTTTCTTGATTGTTCATCCCGATACACAGTTCCTTACGGATTTTTTATGGGAACGTATTCTGTCGGCTCAACCTCGGACATCACTGGATTTAGAAGCGCAATTCACAAGCTACGCAAAACGGCTGAACCCAAGCACAATAGAGACGCCTCGGGTAAATACTTGACTAAAAAAAGTAGAATCGTCAAATACTAGGAATTTTTGAACAGAACGCGTCTCTTAAGGTTCGAACAAATCTTTTGCGGTCACTTCGGAATGCAACAAAGAACTATGGTTGTTTTTTAGGATTCCATCGACCGTCACGAAAGTATGCACTAGGCTTTTACGAGTTTTTGACGTCACCTTAAAAACAGATGCGCGTGCTTTCAGTTTTTCTGCATAATCCTTGCTGATCGCATATTGACCGTTAGTGAATTTGATTTCGCAAAGGTGTATCATCTTGTCTACTCTATCAATGAGTAGGTCGATTTGGGTTCCACTCTCGCCATCGTTCTCCGGCACGTAACGCCACGTACTCACCGCCGTTGCCATCCCTGAAATTCCAAGGGCCTTCTTTATTTGCCTAAGGTGAAGCAGACAAACCTGTTCAAACGAAAATCCTCGCCAAGAGACAACAGACGCATCGTTAAAATGATGCAGCCAAAAATTTTCGTCCTTTGAGTTGTTGTTTTTTACAAACTTATAGTAGAACAACGTATAGAAATCGATCAGCTTGTAGGCCGTATTCTTGACATTTTTTCCGAATTGTGTCATGGACATTATAAAATCGGAGCGTTCAAGGTTTGCAAGAATGTGAGTTAAACGTCCCCCAGAGACACCTGTAATTTCTGCGATCTCTTTTTTTTGTAAACCCTTCCTTTTTTGTGCAAGAGCTTCTACTACCGCAACATACTTATCAGCACAATTAAAAAGGGCTGTATAAAGTTCGTCAAATTCCCGCTGCAAGCTAGAACCATTTTTAAACATCAATTGATTGATATTCTGCTCTAGACTAAGCACCGGGTCCAACAGGCTTAAATAAAAAGGAACCCCGCCGAACGTCATGTAGCATTGGATGATTTGGTAATCGTCCCAGTCAAAACCCCGACTCTGCAAATACAGTTTGCATTCGTACAAAGTAAAAGGACTCAAATGAATTTGCCTCGTAATTCGGTTATGGAGTCCGCCTTGATTTTCAACAAGGTTGTTCACCATCCATGAAGACGACGAACCACATGCAATAAAAACAATGTCGTCACGAAATGCGACCCAAGAATTCCAGAAATATTCTAGAGCCTGCACGAAACCTGACTGCTTGTTGTCGATCCAAGGCATTTCATCGATGAAGACAACCTTCTTTCTAGAAACGCATTTTTCAAGGTATCCTTCCAACAAGCGAAAAGCCTCCATCCATGTGGATGGAACTGTGCAAGCCTCCTTTGAAAATCTGGACAGTTCTTCGCTGAAGTTCTTCAGCTGTATAGCCGTGGAACAATTTCTTGCACCCACAAAGCGAAAATCGTATGAGTCATTAAAGTAATTGCGAATTAATGCGGTCTTACCAACCCGACGACGACCATAAACCACAACGAATTCGGAACGGTCCGACTCCATGCATTTGGTAATTTCAAGTTTTTCTTCAATGCGACCAATGAAATCCGCCATACGACCTCCAAAGAGAATTATTTCCAAATCTATATAATTTTAGGCAGTTTTGGCAACAATTCTTAAAAATAATTTCCAAAACTATGTATTTTAACCCACATTTGGAAATTATTTTCATCGTTTCCTATTCAACAAATTCCAGAATTTCTTTTTTGTGCTTATAGAAATACTGGGTCCAGATTTTTTCCAGTTTATCGAGGGTGGCATCCGAAACGTCGTCCATAGAAATTCGTTCCCCATGGGCAGAGGGCGAAAGGACCTTCACGTTGTCGCTTCCAATATCGGCCATTACTTCAAAGTCGCTGCTCTTGCCGGAGCGGGCCACCCATTCGTTAAGCACGTAGCTTCCCCAGCCAAGCAATGTCTTGTTGCCCTTGGTCTTTACCATCATGTCCATGTCCGTATCAAAAGTCAAAATACGGTAGGTCCCGCGGTCCTTCGTCTTGTTCAGGCCCGCATTCAAGACAGCGATGGGTGAATTCGCCCACATGCCTCCGTCACAATAACAGTACTTGCCGTTAGCATCAAACTCCACATCAAAATAGGTTGGAGCCGATGTAGAAGAGAGTACCGCAAACCACTTCTCCGTCATGGAGTCACCGCGGTCCCAGACCTTTTCCACAGACTTGCCGTTCATGCGAGTCGTCGGAATGAAAATAGGCTTTCCCCACTTATCGCAGGTTCCTTTTAATTTGTCCTGAAGAAGCGTTTTCAAATGGGAATGATCGTAGGTTGGGCATTTCCAATCCAGCAGTCGTTTGTACCAAGGATATCTCTTGAAAATCAACTTCAGATTTTCACGGTATAGCTTATGAATTTCTGCGGCGGAAAATCCCTCGTTCAAAAGGGCGGCCACAATGGCACCTGTAGAGGTGCCGCCAAAGGCAAACGACATGTCCGCCAGCTTCTTTCCACCAAGAGCCTTTTCAAGTTCAACCATTAGCGCCACAGGGCCCATGCCCAATGCGCCGCCACCATTAATCGATATAGCAAGTTTTTCTCTTCTCATAGTCGTGTAATATTAATTTTTTACGAGGCACTTTATTATTATTCCTTGTTGAATTTTTAAGTGTACTAGGAATTTTATGAGCTTCATTTCCGTAGTTCCATGGAACGGCCACAAGGCCGCCGCCAGTTTTACCTTTGACGATGCTTCCGAAAGCCACATTACCAATCTCGCTCCGCTTGCAGAAAAATTGGGCATCAAGGTCACCTGCTTTTTGACAGGCGACAGCTGGTATTTCCGCCACAACTATGACAAGTTTTTGCAGATGGCGCAAGCCGGCCACGAAATGGGCAACCACACCGAAACCCACCCCAAACTGACCCAGCTCAGCGACGCCGAACGCCGCCACGAAATTCTGGACTACAAGAAATTCCTCCAAGATAAATTACCGGGACTCCCCTTCAATGTCTTTGGAACACCCTACTGCGACAACAACGAAGAAGTCCAGACCATCATCGGTCAGGAACATTACATCAGCCGCGACTGCCGCGGCTACGGTCGCATCACCTGGGACAAGGAACCCAACTGGCTATCCATGGATTCCAAGGCCTGGCAGCGTTCCCTGAACACAGTAGAAGAATTCCAGCAAATCGCCCGTGACACCGACGCCGCAGGGGAATGGATTATCTACATGAATCACGGTGTCGACGAAGACCAGAATAACGACTATTCCATCGACCCCAACGACCTGGTCGCCATCATGCAGCAAGCCAAGGATCTGGACATGTGGATCGCTCCCTTCGGCACAGTAGGCGCCTACCATCGTGCAAAGTTTGCATTAGAAAATGCAGAAGTCCGCTGTGAAAATGTGAGCTGCGCAGACCCGTCACAAGGCCGCTGCTACCAAGTTCGTTGGAATCGCCCCCACGCAAAAATGCCTGCTAATGTTCCCGTAAAAATCCGCGTGAATTTCGGCACTGAACTTGCAGGTGGAAACTATAAGGTCATTCAATGCGGCAAGGAGCTGGCGCCCAACAACGGCGGAAGCTACACCATAGAATTCATGGAACAGGCGTTGAGCATCATCTCTTAAAGGGAAATCCCTTTTTAAGAAGTTGACAATGCAAAAAAATCCCCCGGCCTTAAGCCGAGGGATTTTCAGTTATAAGGTCCGACCGAGCCGCGACCCTATAAAACTACTTTACAGCAACCTTGCTCATCTTGTTGCCAACACGGACCATGTAAACGCCCTTGTTGGGAACAGTGATGGTCTGGGCGCCGGCGAATGCCTTGCTGGAAGCAACCAGCTTACCCTGCATGCTGAACACTGCGATTTCTGCACCGGCCTTAGCACCGCTAACGGTGATGTTCATGCCAGCAACAGAGATCTTTGCCACGCCAAGCTTTGCAGCAGCTGCAATTGCAAACGGATTGTTGGGATCGATGACACCCGGATTGGTCGGGTCGGTAACGCCCGGATTAGTCGGGTCTGTTACAGACGGGTCGGTATCGCCCGGATTAGACGGGTCAGTAGTGGTACCCGGGTTAGTCGGAACATCGCCAGAAATCTTAATGCCGGTGATCTTGGCCGGATCAATCACGTTCTTGGAGCCATCGAGGAATTCAATGGACTTCACAGAAACGGCACCGTAGCCACCCTTTGCATCCTTCACTTCGAACTTGAGGCCCTTAACAGAGGCAAGGATTTCATCTCCACCAGGAGCCTTGTTCTTGTCAACCCAGCTAAGGATAGTGATAGCGTCGTCTTCGCTATAGGAACTGCAGCTCTTAGCAAAGCCAAGGAAGCCATAGTCGCAAGGAGTCATGTCATAAGTGATTTCGGTATACTTGGCGCTAGCATTCTTGATGAAGATACCCGGTTCTGCACCAGCTTCAGCAGTCTTACCATTGAGAATTGCCATGCGGATGGGGCCTTCGGCCTTAACACTGATACGCAGGTACTTAACACCGAGAGCCTTCAGGTCTACACCGGTTTCAGCCTTGTTGAAAGACATTGCAATACCTGCAGAAGGATACTTCAGGAGGCCAGCATCTGCAGCAGCCTGAGTCCATTCCGGTTCCGGGCCGATTTCCATGATAGCATCAGCATAGATGCCACCATCACGAACGAACAGCGGAGAAGAACCAGAGTCCGGAGACATCTTGGTGCCGGTTTCCTTATACTTGTCGTGGTATGCACCCCAGTTCCAGAAGCCGGAAATACCGACAGTGGTATCGCCCTTAGCCATCTGAGTACCATCAACACCGGAATCAGAAGAGCGCATCAGGCTAGGATCCGGAGTAAACTTGGTAAAGCCGTTAATCTCATAGAGGTTAGGCATGTTACCAGTCATGAGCAAGAGGTAAAGAAGGTTCAAGGTAGAAGGATAGTACTTTTCACCCTTCACGGAACCTTCGCCACAGCCCTGAGCAGTTTCACAGCTCTTGAGGGCGCTCAAAGTCTTGTAAACAGTTTCCATGTAGTTCTTGGCATCATCGGTACTCAAAGAAGAAGTTGCCAAGCCAAGACCGCCAGAGAAGGTGGAAGAAACAAAGTTACGCTTAACGCTGGTTTCTGCTTCACCGTTTACATAGTAACCGGAGTTAACACCACTTGCTGTGAGGGTTGTGGGGATAAGCCAGTTTGCAACCTTCTTATTGAAAGTCAATGCATCGGAGTCGCCGTACCAGTAGTAGGCCCAAGCAGTACGCCAGGGAGTACGGGCAGCATCATCAAAGAAGCCTGCTGCTTCGGACTGAGCTACAGAAGCATTGGTCTTGGTAGGCTGATGAGAACCCCAAGAGCACCAGTCAGAAACAAGGCCGGTAGAGGAATTCTGGCAAGCCAGCAAGTCCTTGGCTACATCAGAACGATGGGTTGCCCAGGAGGACTTTCCAGTTACCTTTTCGAAGAGCTTGAAGTTGGCAAGGCCAGCATAGCTGGGGTTGAATGCATCATTCCAGTTGCTACCGGGCTTCAGCTGGCTGCCATTAAAGTCGTTGGTTTCAATCCAGCTGATAAGCTTCTTTGCATCATCGAGATACTGGGTGTTGCTCCACTGGACAGAAGCCTGGACAAGAGCAAGAGCAGCGTCAATATCGGAGTCCGTTGCAGAACCGGTACCACCATCGCAACCAATACGCCAGTGCATGCCGCCGTTGGTGGGAGCATTGCCTGTCCAAGTGCTATACAGCTTCTTGAACATGGTTTCGTCGTCCATGTACACGGTAATCAACATGCCGTAGGCGATTGCTTCGGAAACGGTAGAGCAGGTGCCTTCCGGAGAAAGAATCCAGCCCTTGGAAGCATCGTACCAAGCGCCCTTCCAGATATTGTAATGAGCCTTGATCATGTCGGTGTCGGCAAAGGGAACAGTATAGCCGTTGGGGCTCTTCATGTTCTGCGGGAACGGGTACTTACCAGCAGTTGCTGCAACAGAGGTCAGCAAGGTGGCACCCACCATTATCTTAAAAATATTATTCATAGGACTTCCTTTTAAATCCAACCCAGTTTGCCCTAAATATAAATTGAAAAGGAAAAAATCCGCACCCCAGCCATTGTAATAAATCCGTTGCATTTCCGGGGCATTTTTACTGAAAACCGTCATAAAACGCAAAAAAACGCCTATTTCCAAGGCGTTTTCCCGTATTGTATTCTATTGTTTACAGCCTATTTTTCGTTCTCTATTTGTTCGCAGCAGTCCCTTGCTTAGCAAGCTTCGCCTTCTTGCGCTTAGTCTTAAAATGAAGGTAAATCGGACTTGCCGTATAAAGAACCGCTATCAAGCCCAAAGTGGCCTGGGGAGTATTCATATTCGTAATTCCCCAACCAATGGTAATCAAGGGCAAATGAAGCAAGTACGGATAGAAGGACGCTCTTCCCACAGTTCTCACAATGGGAACGCAAAAAAGCCTTGCCAAAAATCCCTTGGCGGGAATCAAGCTCATAATAAAAAGTCCACTAATCAGGATTGGAGCGGAATGACGTACGATAAAGTATGCAGCCGGATGATGCACCCAATTTTGCCCAGCAAAACAAGCAACGTATAGAATCACCAGTAAAAGAGCCTGGCAAATTCCAGCCACAAAGTTCTTTTCCAAGAATGCGAATTGACGTTCTTGGTAAAGACGGAAAATGATCATGCCAAAGAAATACTCACAGACATGCATAACCGGGAACATATGGAAATATCGAAAGCGGACACCATAGTCACCGGAGTAAACGTCTGTAAGCCCAAAGACAAGTCCCTGGATAATTCCCGGTATAAAGGAAACGAAAAATAGCGCCCAAAGCCACTTGACGTTTTTTACCTTAAAGAAAAACTTGGCAGCAGCAGGAGTAAACGCATAGCAAATAAAGAAACCGGTCAGTGCCCAGGAGGGCTCATTCAGTTTCATTCCCTGTTCTGGAACCAAGGACCAAAGCAAACTCAAGTGAAGCAAGAGGCTTCTAACCGGATGGGACAGGTTTTCGAATCCCTGCATAAAGCCGGAGCCAAGTTCGCCAAAACTATGAGGCATTCCGTGCATTCCAGAGAACTTGAAGACCAGGGCAAGGAACATCAATACAGTACAGATGAAATGCAACCGATAGAGTTTGGCTATTCGGCTGAACATGAAGGGAATCACTGGAATTCGACGATCCGGGTCGCTGAACTTACTAGCAAAGAGAAAGCCTGCCAACACAAAGAACAAGCCTGCAGAAAAGGCGGGACCGCTGACTATGGGCTTTAGCCAGGTATACTTTGCGGCATAATCAAAAGCACTGGATGAAGCCAAATGCAGAAACACAATGTTCAAGGAAGCTAACAGCCGAAGACCATCGATAGCAGGGAAATATCCTTTGGCGCTCTTGTATGAAAATTCTTGCTTTAATTCAGACATAATTATTTTTCTTTATCGCGGGAGACAGAGGGCATTATGGATGTCTTGCTCAGGAGGGCGCTTTCCTTGGAATTCACAAGACGTTTCTGTTCGCGCATGGATGCAAGCGCCTTGGAACGACGGCGAGCGGATTCCTGAAGGTTCACGGATTCGTCGTATTCGTCAACGATTTCTCGACCGAGAATTTCTTCCAGAACGTCTTCCAGACTGACAACACCTGCAATGGCACCCCACTCGTCCACAAGCCCCACGATATGACAACGCTGCTTCAAGAAGCGAAGAAGAAGCTTGTCCAGAGTAAGACTGTCGGGAATCAACTGCAGAGGACGCATCAGCTGGCGGAGCTTGATATCGCGGTGACCTTCGGCCAGCTTGTTGTAGGCATCGCGGCGGAGGATGATACCCACCCAATTATCCTTGTTCTTGTCGTACAGCGGGATGCGGGAGAACGGCCAGTTCCCGCGTTCATCAAGAGACTCTCCCAGAGTTTTATCTGCTGCAAGAGTGAAAACAACCTGACGTGGCGTCATCACCTTTCGCACTGGAATGGACTTCAATGCAAGAATGTTCTTGATAACAACAGACTGCTGACGGTCAATTACATCCTCACGAAGGCCAAGGCTTACAAGGCTGTTGATGTCATCGATACTCACATCTTTCTTTTCCTCAGATTCGTGAGTCCAATGTTTTGTAAGGGTCAGGCAAAGCCAAATCAATCCGGTACAGGAAAGCACCTTTGTAATGTAGTAGAAGGCCACCGCCACAATCGGGGCCACAATCTTCGCCTGCTTCACACCAAGAGTCTTGGGGGTAATTTCACCGAAAAGCAGGATGAGAATCGTCAGCACAATGGGTAAGGCCACCTGCCCTGCCGGAGGCAAGTTCTTTACCGCCAGAGCCGTAGCCAGGGATGCGCCCACCGTATTGGCAATAGTATTCACAACAAGAACAGACGCAATGTAACGGTCAATATTGTCCTTGACGTGAGTCATGTAGCGGGCTGTAAACTTTTTCTGTTTCTCAAGCAACTCTATAGATGCAGGCGGAATGCTATAAAAGGACGCCTCCGTCACAGAGCAAAAGGCCGACGTCAAAAGACATCCCAAAACAGTAAGTACAATGTAAAGCATTAACGATCACCCCACATTTCTGTTCCCCAAAGAATCGGATCTACTGCCCACAATTTGATAGACTCCATTTCTGATACGAAATCCATGAAGGCCCTTGAACTGGGCATGGGAACCATATAGTCCGTGTCTGTATTCAACATCATCAAGTCGACATCCGTGGAGGGGCTAATGTCGGCCAGCTTCTTTGCGGCAGCAATAGCATGGTCTATGCCTCCAACGTCATGGATAAGCCCGGCATTCTTCGCTTCCAGGCCAATCATAACACGGCCGCCACCATAGACGCTGTCTACAACAGCCTGGGGCACTCCCGTGGCGTTAGACACAACCCCTGTGAATCGGTTATAGAAGTCATCCATGTATTCCTGGAGTGCGGCCTTTTCTTCGTCCGTCCAGGGACGGGTAAATGAGGTTGCATCAGAGTAATCGTGGGTCTTTACCGATTCGCTACGGATGCCGACCTTGGAAAGTAGACCGGAAACATCGATCTTGCCGCCATAGATACCAATGCTACCCACAATAGCCATCGGCTCTGCAATGATGTAGTCCGCACCGCAGGCGATATAGAAACCGCCCGATGCTCCCATATGGCCAATGCTTGCCACCACAGGAATTCCCAATTCGCTGACATGACGCAACGCTGCCCAGATCTTGTCTGAGGCAAGGGCACTTCCACCCGGAGAGGAAATACGGACAATCAAGGCCTCTGCACCGGACTGAGGCAGTTTTCTTAGCGATTCCAAAACAGAACGTTCCATTCGCGTATCTATGGAACCGTCAATATTCAACACAGCCAACTGCGTGCGATGAGTCCAACTTTCATTGAACAGCTTACGATCAGTCGGTCTCCACGTACGGAAACTGGCGTAAGGGGCATCCAAGTCAAAGAAGGTCTTCAGGGCATACGCCGGCACCTGATCTATATAAAGAAGCGTATCCACCAATCCAAACTGCTGAGCAGACTTGGCCGTTACCATAGGCTTCGAGGCCAATGTATCCAGATAATTTGCGGCAGCCTCCAAAGGCATCTTCTTAGCCAACTTTCGATTGGCGATATAGGCCTCGATAACAGTCCACATGCTATGGTATAGGGAGTCCCGATTTGAGCGAGCCTCCACAGACATGGAGTCGGCGATGTAAGGTTCTACAGCAGCCTTGAACTGACCATGGCGAAGGAACTCCACCTTTACACCCAGCTTGTCAAACAAACCCTTGTAGTATAAGGAGTTGCCACCAAGACCTCGCCAGTTAAGATGAGCAGAAGGCTCCACAACAATACGATCAACACTTGACGCCGCCAAAAGAACCGACGGGCGAACATCATCCATATAGGCAATCACCTTGCTGCCCCGCATCTTCAATTTCATGACAGAGCGGTTAATTTCATTGGACACCGCAAGGCTTCCCTTATATCCGGAAAAATCAAGAACCACAAGGCCACAGGCCGGATCGCGAAGAAGATGTTCAAAAAGATTTCGAACCTTCCAGATGCTAACAGAATTCTTTCTGAAGAAGGCGAATTCCTCATCTCGCTCAGAAACCTCCATATCCAGCGGAACACGGATTATCTGGGCGCTCATGGAGGCTCTCGGATTGCGGGCAGCATGATACCCCCAGGCGCCGCCCTTAGGCAGCAGGTCGTCATACACATGGATAGCCGCATTGTTGTAACCGCCAAAGGTCGTAGAGAACGTCAGACGGAAATCTCCATCGCCATACAAAGGTATTCTAAAGCCCCACCTGAAGCCGTAGGATTCTAGTTCTAGCAAAAGCCTGTGGTCCTCGAAATTTTCCACATCATAGCTGACGCTAAAACTATTCCCCAGACGCAAAGTTGCCCCGAGATTTTGAACCCTTTCCTGTGCCTGCGGGCCCACATAAAGCAAGTTATCGCAGGAATATCCCAAGGAAAGAAAGCGGAAAGGACGGATCAAGACGCCAGGCGCATAGCTCCATTCCGTGCCGTTGAAATCAGAGCTTCGGAACGCAGTTACGCGATGGCCAAAAAAAAGTGCCCTGTCAAACAAATCAAAGGAATGGGTCAGCCCCCATCGAGATTCGTCAAAGCCATGAGGCCCCTGGAGATAGTCGAATCCTGCAGCCCAGTTATCCAGGTTGCCGCCAATCCGGAAATTGGAAACCTCATTGTCGTAATCGTAGGAGACTAAGGCGCCCTTGGAATCAAAAGCCGACACACTCGCCGGGTTACCCCAGATGCCATGTTCGTTTTCCAAGGATACAAATCCTGATTCGCCAGGAATATAGGCCAAGGCGGCACTCGCCAAGGCTAGTGCCATAAAACCAAGTAGTCTACCATTCTTAAAAGTCATAGAAACTCCAAGCTAGCGAAACATAAACTTCGTGTAAAAGCCTATGGTGTGGCCCGTTTCAAAGCCAAACAAGTCACCACGATTCATCTCATAAAACATGGCAACACCAAGAGAATTCTTCGCCACAGCCCAATAACGTCCCGCATCTAAACGCAACCTAAAGCCCCGATACAAATCATCCATCTTGCGGTAGGGCTTATCCATATTCATGTTTTCGGATTCCTGGATACGCCAGCGATACAGAAAGACATAATCAACAAGCCAACCGGAAGGGTCGTCATAATCCCAGGCCAATTTCCAGGAGATTGAAGCCTTTACGCCAAGTTCGTCCCCAGGCTGGAAATTCCGTTTGTCTAGAAACGTAAAGTACTCCATGGACGCCCCCAAATTCATCCCCTTGGAAAAGGGATACACAACAAAGGGACTTACGCCAAGACGATGAAACCGATTCACCTGAGAACCTTCACCGGGAGGAAGCCGCCAGTTGATATCCACTCCAAGGAAGGAATTGGGCATCATTTTCATGCCTAGGTAAGACTCATTAAAGCCATTCACATCTAGATTCAGGGCTTCGTGACGCTGATCATGAAGCATCGTATCAAATTCATAACTCACAAATCGGTAGGCAAAATCCGCATAGACGCTAAAGCAGTTGCAAGGAGCATACTCCCCCGCCAATTCCGCGTCTGCACTATAGACATCATCCAAAAGTTCCACATTTCCGCCAAAAATCGCATAACTTGACGGAATACGAATAGGCAAAACCGATTCGCGGGCATGGCAAAAAACGCCCAAGACAAGGACGAAAAAGGGGATAAACCTCAATAAAAAACATCTATCCATAGTAAGACTGCTATAACTTAAAAAAATGACAAACAAGTATGCTAAGATGATTTGGAAATCTGCGATATTTATCTATATTTTGACCTACCATGAAAAAGATTATTACATACGGAACCTTTGATTTGTTGCATTATGGACACATTAACCTGCTAAAGCGAGCCAAAGCTTTAGGAGACTACCTTATTGTGGCCCTTTCTACCGACGAATTCAATTGGAACCAAAAGCAGAAAAAGTGCTACTTCAGCTACGAAAAGCGCAAGCAGCTCCTTGAAGCAGTCCGCTATGTGGATCTTGTCATTCCCGAAGAAACCTGGGACCAGAAGAAGACCGACGTCAAGGAATATCATGTAGACACCTTTGTTATGGGCGACGACTGGAAAGGCAAATTCGATTTCCTCAAGGAAGACTGCGAAGTGGTATACCTAGAACGCACTCCGGAAATCAGTACCACCCAAATCAAGAAAGATTTGGAAACATTAAAGAAATAACGGTTCTCCAATGAAGCGCCTGCCTCGGAAGCTTTCATTGGCATTTCCCGTTCTTTTTTTCCTGGCCATTTCGTTTATTCTTTGCTCCTGTGGTACATGGAGCGAAAGTACATCCACCGATTCAGACTCAGCCTATTTACCGCTAGACGATTCGGAGTATCCCTACGCAGAATTGCCCCGTCTAGTGATAGAAACAGACGACTTTAAACAAATTAACAACCGCGAAACAAAGGTTCCCGCCCACCTTCAGTTCTATGGGGAAAAAGGGCCTTCCAGCCAGATACAGGACCTCACCATCAAGGGGCGGGGCAACTCCAGTTTCGTCATGACCAAGTTCGGCTACAAGATTAAACTTGCCGAAAAGACATCCATCCTGGACATGTCCAAAGACAAGGAATGGGACCTGATTTCCAACTTTCGCGACAAGTCCATGTTGCGAAACTACATCACCTATCAGCTAGCGGGAATTCTAGGCGACGAATATTATCCCAAATGCAAGTTCATAGAGCTGTATCTCAATCGGGAATACCGGGGAATATACCTCCTTGTCGAGCATGTCAAGGTGTCCGAGAATCGAGTCAACATTGCCAAAAGTGATTCCAGTTTTCTCTTTGAGAAAACATCCGCCACCTCTACCGATGGCATCATGTTTACATCTAGCCTAGACTATATTTTCAAGTTCTGCCAACCAAAGGATCCCGACGAAAAATCTCAGGAACTCCTAAAGAATCACATCAACGACTTTGAACGCTTTTTACGATCAAAAAGCATTTATAACCTGGATAGCATCCGTAAATGGATAGACGTCGAAGATTTCGTGAGATATTACTGGGTTCAGGAATTTACGAAGAACATGGATGGGCATCGGCGCAGCATATTCATAACCTGGGAAAAAGACGGCGAAAATCAGAATCCCATAAAGATGGGGCCCGTTTGGGATTTTGATCTTGGTTACGGAAACTCAAGGGACGAAAAAAGTATTCCCGAACAATGGCTCATACGCAAATATGGATGGGATCGATTCCTGTTCAAGAACCCAAAGTACGAAGATCTGGTAAAGACTTACTGGAAAAACAACCGTTCTACATTTATTACACTGCTAGATTCGATAGACACCATGTCCCAGAGGTTAGAAAAAGCCTCCGCCAACGAATTCAAGAAATGGCCCGTACTGAACAACGATACAGACTGGCCCTTCATGGAGAAATTCGACAGCTACCAGGATGCCGTAAACTCCCTAAAATACTGGATAGAAAAACGAATCCAATGGATCGACAAGAACATATAATTCTACATTTGTAGAGTAATGTCTCTAAAGCAAAAAACATTCAAAGGTGTTATCTGGAGCGCCGTAGAACGATTTTCTACGCAGGGCGTCCAGTTCCTGTTCGGCATCCTTCTCGCAAGGCTCTTAACCCCGAATGATTATGGCATGATTGCCATGCTCACCATCTTTATGGCGGTGAGCCAAACGTTCATCGACAGCGGCTTCGGCAACGCCCTTATCCGCAAGCCGGATCGTAACGAAAGCGACAAGGCCACGGTATTCTTTTTCAACATATTTATGTCCGTAGCATGCTACGGCATTATATTCCTAGCGGCACCTTTTGTAGCCAAGTTCTACAATATGGAAGATCTTTCGGACATTCTCCGAGTTCTTGCCATTAATCTTATCATTATAGCAGTAGGTTCCATCCAACGCCTAAACCTGACCATCGATTTGAATTTCAAGACTCTTGCAAAGGTTTCTCTTTCAGGAGCCCTCGTTGGTGGAACGGCAGGTCTAATTTGCGCATATAACGGATTCGGCGTATGGTCCCTGGTTGTGCAGCAGATGACCACCACCTCCTTCAGGGCAATTCTCTTTTGGACATTAGTTCGCTGGCGGCCCAAGACATTCTTCAGCAAGAAATCCTTCAAGGACATGTTCGGCTTTGGATCAAAGCTATTGGCATCGGGATTGCTGAACACCGTCTACGACAATGTTTACGACTTGATTATCGGTAAGGTCTTTGCTGCAGCCACTCTTGGTAACTACACCCGAGCCTCTCACTTTGCACAGTTCCCGTCATCCAATATCACAGGAATTTTCCAGAGAGTTACATTCCCTGTTCTAAGCAAGATTCAGGATGACCACGAGAAATTGCGCAAAGGTTACCTGAAGTTTCTGAACATGGCAACCCTAGTCGTATTCCCCTTAATGATTGGACTCGCCGCCTTGGCAAAGCCGTTCATACTCCTAGTGCTGACCGACAAATGGGCTAATGCAATACTCATTTTGCAAATCATCTGTTTCCCTATGATGTGGTACCCCGTACATTCCATCAACCTAAATATGCTACAGGTGATGGGCCGTTCTGATTTATTTCTGAAACTTGAAATCATAAAAAAGATTGTAGGAATCGCAATACTTTGCATTACAGTTCCCCATGGTATCATCGCCATGTGCTTCGGCCAATGGGCAAGTGCAGCCATTAGCCTTGTAATAAACACCTACTATTCCGGAAAGTTGTTAGATGCAGGACTCAGTAAGCAAATGAAATTCTACATTCCCACACTTCTGAATTCACTTGTGATGGGCACAATTTGCATGGGTGTCACAAAACTTTTACCGGAACAGCAATACGGCGTACAACTAGTTCTAGGCATCACAGCAGGTACAGCCTACTACACCATCAGCAACTGGATTTTTAACAGGGAAACTGTCCGGGAACTATTAAGCCTTTTGAACAGAAAGAAAAACTAATTGTAAATTATCCACTATGAGCGAAAATAAAACTATTACAGTGACGTCCCCCCTTCTTCCGAAACTGGAAGATTTCATACCCATGCTTCAGGACATCTGGGACAGAAAATGGCTAACCAACAACGGCCATTATCACAAAGAACTGGAAAAGGCTCTAGCAGACTATCTCGGGGTCAAATACATCAGCTTGTTTACCAACGGAACTCTTCCCCTTATCACCGCCTTACAGGCAATGAAAATCACCGGAGAAGTGATTACCACTCCGTATAGTTTTGTAGCCACCACCCATTCCATTTGGTGGAACGGTCTAAAGCCAGTCTTTGTTGACGTTGACGAAAAAACCGGCAACATTGACCCCGAAAAAATCGAAGCCGCAATCACGCCGCACACTACAGCGATCATGCCGGTTCATGTCTACGGTACGCCCTGCAACATGAAACGCATTCAGGAAATCGCAGACATTTACGGTCTGAAGATTATTTACGACGCGGCCCACGCCTTCGGGGTAAAGAAGGATGGAGAATCCGTTTTGAAGGCCGGCGATATGAGCACCCTTAGCTTCCACGCAACAAAAGTCTATAACACTATCGAAGGTGGAGCCCTTGTTTGTCATGACGAAGCTACCAAGAAGCGTATTGACTTCCTAAAAAACTTCGGCTTTAACGGAGAGACCACAGTAGTTGCACCCGGCATCAACAGCAAGATGGATGAAATCCGATCTGCCTATGGTCTTTTGAATCTAAAGCAGGTAGACGACGCAATCGCCAAACGCAAGGCTGTCGCGGAAAAATATCGCGAAGCATTGAAGGACGTTGCAGGCATCCGCTGTCTCCAGGATATAGAAGGAGTACACCATAACTACGCCTACTTCCCCATTTTCATCAATGAGGAATACGGCGTAAGCCGCGACAATCTTTACGCCAAATTGCAGGAACACAACATCTTTGGCCGTCGCTACTTCTATCCTCTAATCAGCACATTCTCCGCATACAAGGGTCTTGAATCAGCTAATCCTAAAAATCTTCCTGTTGCACACAAGCTGGCAGACCAGGTGCTATGCCTCCCCATGTTTGCAGGGCTTGACGATGAAGGCGTAAACCGCGTTATCGACGTTGTTGTCAACAAGAAATAAGGTATCGGAATGCCCTCCAAAAAGCTGATGTTACTTGGCGGTCTCCGCTACCTCATTCCCGTCATCGAGGAAGCCCACAAACTGGGTATTTATGTCATTACAGCAGACTACCTGCCAAACAACATTGCGCATAAATACTCCGACGAGTATTGCAACGTCAGTATCATCGACAAGGATGCTGTTCTCGCAAAGGCTAGGGAACTAAAAATTGATGGAATTCTATCTCACGCGGTAGACCCTGGAGTCACCACGGCGGCGTATGTGGCAGAACAGATGGGATTACCCTTCCAATGCTCCTACGAAGCAGCCTGCATTTTCCAGGACAAGTCTAAGTTCCGAGCATTCCTTGCGGCCAATGGATTCAACTGCCCCAAGGCCAAAGGTTACGACAACACAGAAGACGCCCTTAAGGACATTGATTATTTCAACTGGCCTGTCATCGTAAAACCGGTTGACTCCGCCGGCAGTAAAGGCGTTACCAAGGTCGAAAGCAGGGCCGATTTGCCTGCAGCAATTTCTACAGCACTTTCTGCATCCATTAGCAAGAATTTCGTTATCGAAGACTTTCTCGATAAGGTGGGAGCGCAATCTAGCGCAGACATCTTTACCGTAAACGGCCAATTGGTCTATCCGGCATATTCCGATCAACTGTTTGACAAGAATGCAGCCAACCCATACACGCCTGCTATTGAAATCTGGCCCGCCTCCATGGAACAAAAATTCCAGGATGACCTAACACAGCAGCTTCAACGCCTTTTCACCTTACTAAAGGTCAAGTCCGGCATCTACAATGTGGAAAGCCGAGTTTGTTCCAACGGCAAGGCTTACATCATGGAAGTAAGCCCAAGAGGTGGCGGCAACCGCATCGCAGAACTTCAAGACATGGCTACAGGCCAAAACCTAATCCAGAACGAAGTCAAGAAAGCCTTAGGCATGCAAATGGACAACATTACGCCCCCCGTTTACGATGGGGTCTGGTGCAATTATATCCTGCATTCTTCCCAAGAGGGAACTCTGGTTTCAATAAACATCGATCCCAAATTCCAGCAGAAGTTTGTCCGCAACATCGGACTGATCGTGAAGCCAGGCGACCACATTGTGCCCTTTTCAGGAGCAAATACTTCGCTGGGAACACTATTCATCCGTTGCCAAAGCCACGAAGAATTAAACTCTGTGCTAAGCAACATCAGCCAGTACGTGAATATCGTTCTGAACTAAAGGGAATTCAATAATGAAACCCATCGGAGGCTATTTTGAATGGGAGTTCCCATCCGCAGAGAAATACACCCTGCATGAAAATGCTGTTTTTTTGAATAGCGGACGTCACTCCTTTGAATATATCTTACGAGGTTTACCCAACGTAAGAACAGTCTGGATTCCATATTTCACATGTGATGTTGTGTTACAGCCTCTTCAAAAGATGGGGCTATCCTGGAAATTTTATCACATCAATGAAAAATTTGAAATAGCTGATAAAATCAAATTAAGCCAGGACGAAATTCTTGTTTACACAAACTACTACGGGATCATGGATAGTTATTGCAAACATATCGTAGAAGTTTTTAAAGATCGAGTGGTCCTAGACAATGCACAAGCTCTTTTTTGCAAAGCAATCCCCAACGGAAATCAATTTTACAGCCCCCGCAAATTCATGGGATTGCCTGACGGAGGCATCGTCGTAGCAACAATTCCTGACACGTCTACGGATTTGCCCATAGACTATTCATTCGACCGATGTTCCCACCTTTTAAAGCGATTAGAGCTTGTCCCCTCAGATGGATACGGCGATTTCAAAGCGAATAGCAGGAAAATTGCGGAATCTGCTCTTTGCAGAATGAGTAACATTTCTAAATCTATTCTTTTTTCGGCCAACCTCGATAGAATCAAACAAAGACGACGTGAAAATTTTTCTACACTTCACAAAGTATTGGCTAAAACAAACAGGTTGGTTATTCCGTCAATAGATTCTTTTGAATGTCCTTTGATCTATCCTTATTGGTCAAGCAATGGAAACGTTCTCAAGAAAAAATTGATTGAGCAGGACATCTTTGTTGCAACGTACTGGCCCAATGTATTTGACTGGGCTGCAGAAAAAGATTTAGAATACTGCATTGCAAACAATGTAGTATGCCTACCAATCGACCAAAGATACGACAGTGCAGACATGGAAAGAATTACAAAGGTAATCCAAGAGGAAATGAAATGAGCGATCTAAAGGGAAAAAAACTTCTCATTATCGGCGCCACAAAAACCGAGAGTGATATTGTACGTTACGCAAAGGCTGCAGGTATATACACAATCGTCGCTGATTACCACCCAGATTCTCCGGCAAAAAAAGACGCTGACAAAGCCGTTTTAGTAGATGCACTGAATGTTGATGATCTTGTTGAGCTCTGCAAAAAAGAAAAAGTTGACGGCGTAATCACAGGCTTTGTTGACATTTTGCTTAGGCCCTACATGGAAGTTTGCAAACGACTTGGCTTGCCTTGCTATATCACTGAAAAAATGCTAAGCATGTCCACCAACAAGGTTGATTTCAAGGAAACATGTGATAAATATGGCGTTCCTGTTCCACAGACTTACCTCATGGGTAATAAAATTGACAGGAAAATTCTCGATTGCATTTCCTACCCCGTATTTGTAAAGCCTCTTGATGGCAGCGGATCTCGCGGCGCAGGAGTTTGTCATAACGAGAAAGAACTCAAGGAACGATTCGAAGAAGCTGTAAGTTATTCTGCTAGTGGAAACGCAATCATTGAAGATTATATCAGTGGACGAGAATTCCTTTTAGACTATATTGCTGTCAACGGAGAATTTAGACTTCTATCAATCTTTGATCGCTTTATGGCATCAGACCGTGGTAGTGCAATCAATTACTCCACCATCAGCATGTCGCCCTCTAAAGCCGTTGATTTCTACCTTGACAACATAAACCAGACCGTCATCAACATGTTCAAAAGCGAAGGTTTCACGGATGGAGTATTGTTCATGCAAGGATACTTCGACGGAACTAGAATTAAATTCTTTGAAATGGGTTGTCGTCTCGGAGGCTCCTATTTCAACCATGAGCAAGCTTGTCTTGGCTACAACGCCATGGACATGATTATTCAATTCGCTTTGACAGGAAAAATGGTCGAGGACATTAATACCATTAGTGAAGAATCTGCAAGGTACAAAAAATACGCATTGGACTGCAACTATCTTCTAAAGGGATTCGACGAAACCGTAACAACCATCAAGGGAATGGAAAAAATAGAATCTCTTCCTGAATGTATTGAAATCCAAAAGTATCATGATGTCGGATACCACTACAGCAAAGACCGAACTGTTGATAGACCAATGATGGTTGCTGAAATCGTCGCCGAAAGCAAGGACGACGTATTCAGACTGGTAAACTTTATCAACAAGGAATATGACGTTCTTAATGAACACGGAGACTCTTTGCTGATGGAAAAACTTGATCCAGACGCTCTATTTCAGTAAGATTCAATTTCTATCAACCTATATACCTTTAGAACAAAGGAGACCATTCCATGAAGATTGCAATTATTGGCGCAGGTAATTCCGGTTGCGCACAATCGATAAAATTAATGCAAAATGGCCATCAGGTAAATTTGATCAAGACGTCTCACAGTCTGCACGACGATAATTTCGATTACCTTGTAAAAACAGGAAAAATCAGTTGTCTCGATACAACCGACAACAATAGGGAATTCTCCCTTGAGCCAAGCCTAATCACAAGAGATTTAGAAAAAGGTCTTGAAGGCACCGAAGTCGTCATGATTTTAACACAGAGTCTGCAACATCGTGATTTGGCTTCCAAGATCGGGCCCTTACTTAAGGACGGTCAGATAGTATTCCTTATTCCCGGCAACATGGGGTCAACCCAATTCGCCAAATACACCAAAGGCAAGCACATCATTTACGTAGAAGGCGAATCAACGCCCTACGACGCCCGAATCATAGCCCCCGGCAAGGTCGAAATCCTTTTCAAGAACGTCCGAAACGCAGTTTCTTTCCTCCACAAGGAAGACGAGAAATATTTGCCCGTCGTGACATCCCTGTTCGGTACACACAAGTTCCTGAGAACAAACATCATCGAATCCACTCTGCACAACCCCAACATGGTAGTCCATACTATTGGCGCAATCATGTCTGCAAGCCGTATTGAGTACGCCAAGGGTGAATTCTGGATGTACCGTGAATCATTTTCACCTTCCATCTGGAACATGATTGAAAAGCTGGATGAAGAAAAGAAGCAAGTTATTCGAGCCTATGGCGGTGAAAACGCAATCAACTATCTTGACGCATGCAAATGGAGAAACGAAGAAGACCTTTCCATAGACAGCCTTCAGGTATTTAGGAACTATGCGGCAACAGGAGGTCCCAAGGGCCCGGACAGTCTGAACACACGCTACATCTACGAAGATGTTCCAATGGAATTGTGCATGTTGGAAAAACTTGCAGCCTACAAGGGTATCGCCACACCAATTGCGTCAGCATTAATCACCATAGCCTCCGCCTTGAAATCCACCGACTACAGGAAGACCAGCTACGACATTTCCGACATAAAGGATTACATTTAGGTTTTTTAGCACCATGAATGATCAACCACTCGTTAGCATTCTTTGCGCGGCATTTAATCAAGAAAAATACATAGCTCAAACGATTGAAGGCTTTCTCATGCAGAAGGTCGATTTTCCCGTTGAAATCATCATACACGATGATGCGTCAACAGACAGGACAGCCGACATCATCCGCAAGTACGAGAAAGAATACCCGAACAAGATAAAAGGCATTTACCAAACAGAAAACCAATATTCAAAAAAGGTTCCAATTTGGGATACGTTCATCTACCCTAAGGCAACGGGAAAATACTTCGCCGAGTGCGAAGGCGACGATTACTGGACAGACCCCAACAAGCTGAAAATGCAAGTTGACTTTCTAGAAAGTCACGAAGACTATGTCGCAATTGGCCACAACGTACGCATCGTTGACGACAGCGGTGCTCCCATGACCCAGGACAATCCCATCTGGAGAAAGTGGTTCACCACCTATACCTGCATGGAAGACAGGGACTACACCCTTCAGGATTTTGAAAAAGGAATCATGTTCGGTCATAGCTGCACTCGCATATTCAGAAGTTCCATCCAAAAACGGCAAGCGGATCCGAATCGAAAGGAAATCAAAATGAGCCACACAAATGGTGACGTGGCCTTATCACTCCGCTGCTTTTGCACTGGAAAAGTTCGCTGTTGTTCATTAGTAGCTGCAGACCACAGAAAGTCCATATCCAATGACAGCTGGACATCCAAGACCTACAAAAAGAACATGACCCGTCGCGACATTCTCTCCCTTTTTGAACAGGAGGAATTCGCCAACAGCTATGGAATTTTTCCGGACTTTACAGACCAGCAATATCGTCATGTTCGTGCATCCTTCAAACTTTTCCTTCATACCAAGAGTTGGAAGGATTTTTCCATATTCATAGGCAATTTACGGATTATAAAGCACAAGTTTAAATTCCTTAAGAGACTTTTAAAGCTCGGTACGTAATCCGCAAAATGAGGTTCTCATGACATTCGTCTACGTTCTCGTCAGCAACGAAAAAGACACTTATTATGAACAAACCATGATAAGCGCCCAAAGTCTTTTGCAACACAACCAAGATGCCAATGTCGTCATCCTTGTCGATCAAGGAACCGCAGAAACATTTACAGGCAAGAGAACCTATCACGAAAATCTTGGTGTAAACATCCGCGAAATCCAGGTTCCTGAGCAATACAATAACCGCGACCGTTCCCGTTTTCTAAAGACAACCATGTACAACTACATCGACGAAGATTTCCTCTTTATCGATGGAGACACCCTGATTTGCGACAAGCTGGATTGCAAAGAAATCACAAAGGCCGCCGACTCGCAGGAAATCAACATCGGCATGGTGCTGGACCGTCACCAGAAAATTTCCGGTAGCAGCTACGAGAATTTTTACGACTTGCGCTCAAAGCCCCTGCACTGGCGTTCCGGATACCAGGACAAGCATTTCAACAGTGGCGTCATTTGGGTTAAAAAATCCCCCGAGGCAAAGCAGTTCTTTGACGAATGGCACAAACTGTGGAAAGAAACTTTGGAAAAGTATTCCGTGGTTTACGACCAGACTGCACTAAACGAAGTGAACGCGCGCCTTGAAGGTATTGTCAAGGAAATTGACGGAACATGGAACTGCCAGGCAACCCGCAGGTCTTCCTTCTTGAAATTCTTGAACAACGCCAAGATCATGCATTACTACGCAAGTTTTGGACTCAACTGCTTCGACCTGGCAGACAAGAACTTGCAAAGAACCATACTTGATGATTCCCACAAGGAACTGGACTCCATCATGGCAAATCCCAAAGTCGCATTCAGCTCTGTACAAGACGTAAATGCCGACTTGACTTCCGTGAAAATCCAGAGAACAGCTTTTTACAGGGCCATCGTCTTTATTTACAAGCACCTGCGATTTGCGTACAGCATCGTTGATAAAGTTTGCAGTCTGTTTATTCGCAAATGATTCGAATTATCGTCATTCTTTTCGCCTTGTATCCCTTCATGAATTCCTTTTCCTACGGAAAGGAACTGAAGTACGCCACATGGAACATACGTTGGGAAGATCCCAAGGATGTTGAAAAAGGCGATGGCTGGGAAAAGCGGAAAGAGCCTATCGCCAACGTCATCAAGCATCATGACTTCGACATCATCGGCCTCCAGGAAGGAAGTCCCTACCGCCTAAAACAGCTGATGGAACTTTTGCCCGACTACGAAATCATCCTGTCCGACACAATGGAATACAACCCCATCGTTGTTCGCAAGGGAATGTTTGACGTCGTTGACTTCGGACGATTCTATCTTTCGAAGACTCCCGAAAAGAAAAGCAAAAGTTGGGATTCCAAGCATGCCCGATACTGCACCTGGGCAAAACTGAGACTTGACCAGGATTCAC
Organism: Fibrobacter sp.; assembly: GCA_024398965.1. Lineage (NCBI taxonomy): Bacteria > Pseudomonadati > Fibrobacterota > Fibrobacteria > Fibrobacterales > Fibrobacteraceae > Fibrobacter > Fibrobacter sp. The sequence goes on from JAKSIF010000001.1 coordinate 148,150, forward strand.
TCTACGTATTTAACGTCCATTTCGACTATCACGGCAAAGAAGCGCAGGCAGAAAGCGCCCTGCTGATGAACAAGAAGATTCTCGCCATGGCAGGAAGCGCTCCGTTCATTTTTGCCGGCGACCTAAACTTTACCGCGGATTCCAAGTCATACCAAAATTTGGGAACTTGCATCAGGATGAACGACGCCAGGAAAATTGCAGATTCCACAAAGGCTCCGAACGGCAGCTACAACTACTTTAATCCGAATCGTCACAGCGAATGGACCTTTGATCATATTTTAGTATCTCCGTTAATCAAGGTATTCCGTCATGAGATCCTCAACGAAACCTACAGCGACGGAGACAAACTTCGTTACCCGTCAGACCATTCACCCGTAACAGTTCGGTTCGAATTACTCCGCGATAATTAGTATATTTGACAAATGAGCTTTGTTGTTCTGCTACTCTTCTTCGGGCTTATAGCCTACATGTTCCTAACCGACACCCAAGGCAGATTTTTGGTGCTGGTTATTGGTACAGTACTTTTCCCGACAACAGCTCTTTTCATCAAGAATCCATCAGTTTCCCCCCAACATATTTTTCTATACGCTTTTTTCTTTATTGAATTTTTTAAAGATCGGCAAAATTTCAATAAAAGTATATCTACAAATCTGCTCCTTGTTCCGATGGGGATCAGCATTCTCAGTTACATATTCACGGCAATCTACAACTCCGGAATAGCCTCCAAGGATATGTACTACGGCATACGAGACGTCATCGATGGATTCGGCTATATTTATGCGGCTTTCATATGCGGTAGAAAAACGAATGTGTACGATTTCGCAAAGAAGCTGATTCCTTTTGCCTTGATCATTTGTTTTTTCGGCATTGCAGAAATTCTTCTGGGAGACAACATTCCCTATAGATTGGTCAACAGCGCATTCCCCTACTACGAAGGAAGCCAGGATTTAAATTCTTCCCTAAACTTTAGAGACAGTTGGAGACTCAGATCCTGCTTTACAACAAAGCATCCCACAGCCTTCGGAACACTGCTAATGAGCATGTTCCTGTTCTATGTGCCCTACTTTAAAAAAGTTGATCCTGAGCAAAAAAAGATCATCATCGTCTTGGCCCTACTCGCATTGAACATGGTCCTCTGTGGCTCGAGAACGGCTATGATTTGCGCGGTCATTGGCGTTGGTCTATACATATTTGTCAAGCTCGGCCCATTCCTAAAAATTCTAATCGCAGGAATTGCCATTTTTTCTTCGTCCGTAGTATTCGCTATCATGCTGGAGAATTTTCAGACAAATACAGAGCACGGCGGATCATCCCTAGACTTCAGAACCTCCCAGCTGATTTTCTCTGTAGCAGCAATTTACAACTCTCCAATTCTTGGAAACGGCAACAAGTATACATCCCATGTCATCTTCGGCGAAGAAACAAGAGCATCCGACAGCAGCGGCAACGACCTTGGCGGCTTGGAATCCGTGGTATTCTCGCTGCTTATAGATAGAGGATTCCTAGGATTATTTTCCTACTACCTTTTCCTGATATGGATGTTCGTTCTACTGTTCCGGTACAGGGAAAAACTGCATCAAATCAGCGGAGGGTTTGCCCTAATCGCAAGCGGAACGCTGTTCTTAACACTTTCAGGAACTATCGGAAACAGCTCCTCGTTCCTCTTCCTGTTTACGGGAATCCAGCTGGGGTACATTTCCCAGCACAAACAAATCGCCTACGAAAACAATACTGAAGTCAGCGACACAGAAGACGACTCCGGCAAAATCAAAAATGGAGCCGACGAATCAAGCAACAAAGCTAGTGTCGTTTGATTTTAGAACGCAGTTCGTACATGAGAGCTACGGCAAAGTATAGTCCTCGACCGACAAGCTTCCCGTAGCTCCTTTCATTTCCACAAAGCTTTAATTTGCCGGCACTTGCTACTGCGGCACAATACGGTTCTGCAGCAAGTACATCCTTAAAGGCCTTATAGCGGCTTAGAAAAGATCCTTTTGATCCTCTGCAGAAAAAGCTGCGCAAGGCCATCTTTTTCGTCAAGAACAGAGCCCGAGCAAGATAAGCATCTTGTAAGTGAGCGGCGCCAGAAACATCAATAAAGTTCTTCACTTCCGCAAGAATATTGGCACTATCGCTTACCAGCCTGTCTTCGTTAATATGGCAAAGGGAGTTATTCAAAATGCGATAATGATATGTAGGTACCGGCCTGTAGGCAACAACCTTTGCCTGTTGGAAAACCTGAAGGGCAACAAGGCCGTCTTCATACAGTTTCAATAATCCATTGAACCTAATTTCATGATCCGTCAAGATCGAACGACGAATCAGCTTAGTCCACAAAGCAGAAAACATGTAGCCGCATGTCGCGGAAGGGTATGGCGAATAACCGCGATACAGAACTGTAGACTGAATACGGCCAATTACGTCGCGGGAATCCGTTAGGAATCCTTGAGCAAAGAAATTGCACACAGGCTCAACCACATCAGTCTTGCCCGCAAAGGATTCCTTCCATACAAAGTGATCTGTTATAACCACATCGGCTTTGCCGCTTTCAGAGGCCTCAAACATATTGCGTAAAGCATCTGCTTCAAGCCAGTCATCCGAATCCACAAACAGCACATATTCGCCGATCGCCGCAGCCAGTCCATCATTACGGGCAGCAGAAACACCACCGTTGGGCTTGTGGATCACCCGAATTCGGCTATCTCTGGCAGCATACTCATCCAGAATTGCCGGAGACTCATCGGGACTGCCATCGTCGACAGCAACAATTTCCCAATCCTTAAAGGACTGGTTGCAAATGCTATCCAAACATTCACGCAAGTACTTTGCTGAATTATATACAGGGATAACAATACTGACTCTAGGAGCCATGAAACAGACTCCTACTTTTCAGATTCACCCACGGTCTGCAGGTTGTGATGGTTTCGATCATCCTTCTTAGGCGGAGTCATATAATCACCATACAACTGGGTACAGACAAAGTCATAATCTATGGGGCCGCGAATCTCCGTATCTTCAAAGGGATACATCTTGCCGACCCCATAGTACTTCTTATGGAACATTTCGCGGAACTTGTATGCGCCCATGGCATTGACCAGGTAATTGGACTTTTCATAGTCCGTACTAGTCAAGACACGTTCCATTCGTGCAAGGCATTTCTTTGTGTCAAACACCTTCTGAATCGGCGTGTGGAGGCCTATCCACACAAGGATACGTTCATGCAGAGGGCGGCCCTTCTTGTTCACGTCCACAAGGCGGTCAAAGCAGGAGAAACGGAACATGGCCCTAAGTACCAAAACCTGGTAAACCTTCAGCTTACGCAACAGTCCGTTATTCGGCATTGCATCCAGGGGGAACAAGTCAATCCAGGCAAAGGTTTCCTCAGCCTTGATCTTGTCATGGCGCACAATCTTGAAGCTGGTATCTTCAATGTGTCCAAAATAGCGGATATAATCTTCAGAATTCTTATAGGTATGAAAACGAAGTCCTTCAGGCAAATCCTTTTCTTCAAGGACCTTGCAAAGTCTTTCGTAATCCGGGCGAGGAATGCCAACATCAATGTCGTCATCCCAAGGAATGAAGCCCTTGTGGCGAATCGCACCCAGCAGGGTGCCGCCCAAGGCAAAGTAAGAGATGTTATTGTCAGCACAAATTTTCTGGAAAAACTTGAGAAGTTCCAGTTCTTTCAATTGCAGCTGACGGAGGGAATCATCCATTACTTTTCGTCCTTGATCAGGCGGGCGTCATGGACGTTCTTGTCGGCGTCGGCGGGTTCCTTCATGTAGTCGCCATACATCTGCTTCAGAACCTTGTCTGCGTGTTCAGGGCCAGGAAGCTGTTCACCTTCGAACTCATACATCTTGCCTTCGCCATAGTACGACTTAGGGAACATTTCCTTGAACTTGTACTGACCCATGAAGTTCACAACCCAATTGCTGTCTTCAATGGAATACTTCTTAAGAAGTACATCCAGCTTTTCAAGCCAGTACTTAAAGGGTTTGCAACCCTTGAAACCTGTGAGCTGGATAAACTTGATGACAACCCGTTCAGAAAGAGGGCGATGAGGACGCTTCAGATTCACCTTTTCGAAGCAAGCGATATGGTACATGGCACGAACCCACAGCAATCGCATCATGTGAATCTTGCGAGCAAAGTAATTGTTGGGCATGCCATCCAGCGGGAAAATATCCACCCAGACATTTTCCTTACGGGTCACCAGACTGCCACTTCGTTCCATGAAGAAACGAGTGTCCACAATGCGGGAGAAGTAGTAATGGTGGTCCGTATTGTCACCATAGTGGCGCAACTGCAGATGACTGGGAAGGTTTTCTGCAATGTCCTTCAAAAGCTTTTCGTATTCGCTACGTTCAATACCAATATCAATATCATCGTCCCACGGAATGAAACCGCGATGACGAACTGCACCCAATAGAGAGCCACCCAACAAATAGAACTTCACGGAACGCTTGTCCAAATAGTCCTTAAGGACCTTGAACACATTCCAAATCTGGACCTGTGCTTCGGACAATGGAACCGGAGTTCCTGTTTTAGTAGCAAAACCCATTTTTACTCCGCCTTACCCTTACCGATGCTAGTCACTTCAAAGCCAATCTTACGAAGGGCATCGGCATCCAAAATGTTACGGCCATCGAATACGAAAGCCGGCTTGGTCATACCGTTATAGATACGCTTCCAGTCAAGTTCTGCAAAGCATTTCCATTCGGTGCAGACAACCACAGCATGGGCTCCTTCTGCAGCCTTGTACACGTCTTCCTCGAACTGGACCTGGTCAATGACATCCTTGAGGTCACGCTTGGCATCAGGAATTGCCTTCGGGTCCGTTACGACCGGCAGTGCATGTTCGGCCAGCAAATCACGGACAACCAGGTTGGCAGGGCTTTCACGAGTATCACCGGTATTAGCCTTAAAGGCAAAACCAAATACAGCAATCTTCTTGCCTGCGATGGTATTGAACATGGTTTCCAGCATACGGTCTACAACGCGATGGGTCTGCCATTCGTTAATCTTCACCACGCTTTCCCAGTATGCAGCCACTTCGGGAAGACCATAATAGCCACACAGGTACACAAGATTCAGAATATCCTTCTTGAAGCAGGAACCGCCAAAGCCGATGGATGCCTTCAGGAACTTGGGGCCAATACGGCGGTCCTTGCCCATCACATAGGCAACTTCATCCACATCAGCACCAGTACGTTCGCAGAGGGCGCTGATGGAGTTGATGGAACTGATTCGCTGGGCCAGGAAAGCATTGGCAGTCAGCTTGGTCAATTCAGAGCTCCAGAGGTTGGTAGTCAAGATGCGGTCACGGGGAACCCAGTGGGCATAGACATCGACCAGCTTCTGGCAGGCAGCAAGACCGGATTCGGTCTGGTGGCTACCGATAAGAACACGATCCGGTTCGAACAAGTCCTGGATTGCTGTACCTTCGGCAAGGAATTCCGGATTGGAAAGGACTTCGAAATGCAGGCCCTTATCGTTACTGTTCAAGATACGTTCCATGGCAGCAGCGGTGCGGACAGGCAGGGTGGACTTTTCCACAATGATCTTGCCTTCGTCTGCAATATCCAAAATATTACGAGCAGTCTTTTCCCAGTACTGAAGGTCGGAAGCCTTACCGGCGCCATGACCAAAAGTCTTTGTGGGAGTATTCACAGAAACGAAAATAATGTCTGCTTCCTTGATTGCAGACGGAATGTCTGTGCTAAAGAACAGATTGCGACCACGAGCGCGCTTAACAACATCATCAAGGCCCGGTTCAAAAATCGGAAGGTTGTCGCTGTTCCAGGCATCAATACGAGACTGATTGATATCCACCACGGTAACCTTGACATCGGGGCACTTGTCGGCAATAACGGTCATGGTGGGGCCACCGACGTAGCCAGCACCAATGCACAAAATCTTTACTGAGTAACTCATAATGCACCAAATCTAGATAATTTGAGCGTTACAAGCACTTAAATAGTGTAAAGAATCACTTATAATGAACACTTGTAAGATTGTCGTAACCTTATTTCGTTCCCTACGTGTTCTCTTCGATTAAGCAAAGAAAAAATAAGGAAACACAAGCCTTTTGTTATTTAAAATTCGCTTGCAAAACAGGCTGATTTTCAGGTAGAACGATTCGCGGATTTTCCATGATACCGTCACCCCACCCAGCCCACACAGCGCCCGCTTCCGGAACCGCTTCCACAAGCAACGGCAAACCTTTATACAGATGCAATTGCTCCACCTGCCTATCCAAGGGCAAGCCATGAACATAGATTTTACCAAGTCCTGTTACAGACAAGTTAACATCCGTCATTTCACCCAGGCCATAGAACTCTCCCATTTCCTGGAAAATCACTGCCGGACGATTCATGGCAAACTCCTTGATTTTTGCAAGATGGCTTCTCATGTGGCTTGCACTGTGCTTCCAGCGTTTCTGATCCTTCGGGATTTCCGATTCGATGGCAGACATCAAAACATCGATTCGCGCAAGAACTCTGGAAGGTTCAAAGTTCATCGACAGCAAGGCGCAGAAACGATTTATAAAGGCTGTGCGGAATCCAGAATTTTCCATTAGACGGCGAAGCAGCAAGGAATATTCCGCACCATTGGGCCAGCCTTTCGCCTCTTCGTCCATGGAGAACTTGAATATGTTTTCCTGATTATCTCCCATTCCCGAACCAAAGCCAAAATCCGTGTCGTACAGGAACCACTTCCAAGGAGTTTTCGCACTAGCAACACGCCATTTTTTCAGGTTATTGCCAGGCCAGTCTCGATTATTGATGAACATCTCCGTCTGCATGTAATTCATGAAGTTGTCCACATCTATCTGGGACGCGATGTAACCATAGTTGTTTTCATCATCCAAATGATTATCCGCAAGCCAATTCATCATTTTCAGGTAATCCACCGATGAACCCGCAGACGCTTCATTTCCCGCCTTCAGCAAGTCAATATCATCAGGATCGACGCCATAATGAGTCTCAAAGTAGTATTCCGTGCTACGCTCACGAATATTATGGATTCCGAAGTATTCTCCATTGTAATACACGACAGACGCACGGCCTCGCTGATAGTCAACACCGAGGCCTTCAGTAATGGAAGTTCCCAACATGTCGCGGATATAGTCGTTCCAGAAATTTCCGCCATTGTTTCTCAAGATAAATGACTTGAACTTTGTAAGTTCCGGATGTTCCGGGAACAAGGGATATTCCAGACGTTTGTCTCCATACTTCTCACGGAAAGTAACCGACACAGATTTTTTGAAATTCTGCCTGCTGTAATTGCCGAATATCTTGAGTCCAGCATCCTTTGCAAAAGCAGGCTGATTTACGCCCGGTTCAAGAAAATCAACATGGATCGGGATTTCCTTGTCTTCCCAGTAATTAGCGCCAAGGTGCGGCTCCTTGCTCTGGGCGTTCGGTCCTTCCATATAGATGCCGGTATCCGGATCGAAGAAGGAGCCTGGATCACCGCTAATGAAAACCGTAGGCAAGGAAGGCGCCACGTCAAAGATGTACGTCCTTTCAAGAACCTGTCCCGGCATAGTTCCGGGAATAAAGCTGGCACACCTCAAAGTCATATTTTCTGCAATCACAAGAGCCGTTTCAAGAGGACTGTTGGCATCTGGAGCCTTACCTCCTATCTCGCATCGGACAAAAGCATCTTCTGGAAGTGCCACCATGAAAGGTTCCACATAATATCCAGAGGGCGGCAGTTCCGTCAAGGTATCAAGTGCGGGAGAACGCCAAGCAACAACGCTTCCTTCGGTAAATCCATAGGGAGATGGCTCCGCAAAGCCAAATCCCGACTGAGCTTCGTAAGACCAACTCTTTCCAACAGGAACCTCGGGATATCGCACGGAGTCAACAATTCCCTCGGCATTGAGCAGGTAGAGGCTTCCCGCACGGTTCTTTATCTTGAAGGACGCGTGGGGCTCGTGACCGCGATTTCTTGCCACATAGGAAAATGCCTTGAATACAACCTCGAGGGATTCGCCATCTGCAGGGCTTAAGCGGGTACCGTAAATGTTCTTTAGATCCGGAGTAGTCTTTCCCTGAGGCAGCCTAGCCCTGTAAACCGTATTGGAATCGCCTGTTCCGGTAAAGACCATCTCAAAGCCCCTCCAGTCGTCAACATCCGGCTGGGCCAAGCGCAAGGACACATTTCGATCCTTGGTAATAAAAGCCTTAAGCAGGATTTCGTTGGTCAAGGACATATCCACAACGTCATCAGAGCTGGAATTTCCGGTTCCCACAAAAACCGAAATGGAAGCCCATCCCAGTTCCTCATTTTCACCAAGTTTCATCGTGGCGCCAACAAAGCGGCCATCGGCTTCGTTAAAGCAATTCTTCTTCTGCCCTTCTAGAGGATTGGCATAGCTGTAGCCCGGAGTAGGTTCCGCCTGTGCGTCGGTCCATGTCCAGCATCCAGGGCCAATCAAGTTTATAGAATCCGACGGTGACGTATAATCCTTAAGATCCTTCCCAGACAGATACACCAGCATAAATCCCTGGGGAGGAACAACAGCCTCTCCAAATTGCCATTTAGTAGGTTCATTCAAATTATCCGTAAGGGAAAAACCAGACAAGTTTACTGGTTCACTGGACGTATTAAAGAATTCAATCCACCCTGCGTCGCCGCCCTCATGATCCTCGTAACCGATATTAGCGGGATCCACCTCGGTAATCATTATGGGGCCACCGACAAAGGGAACCTTTGGCAAGGAATCCTCTACAGAAACCACGCCTTCTTCAGAAGGTTGCACCAAAACCGTTGTAGAATTTTCAGAAGAACAACCGCTGAAAAAAGCCACCGCCAAAACACAGCAGACCAGCAGGGAAAAAGCACGCATCCTAATAATCCAAACGAATCCAAACATCGTCTAGAATATACACAAATCAATAAGAATTGGAAACCTTACTTGGCACGACGAGGGCGACGAACCACGAATAATCCGGCACCAATCAGCACAAGTGTAACAGAAATCACCTTTCCAATCGGGAATGACTCAGAAAAAACCACCGCCCCGGCAATAGTTGGAACAGCTGCACCCACTGCGGCGCTGAAGGGGATGATAAACAAGGCTCGTCCGCGGGAAAAGGAAATCTGGGAATACAAGAAGGCTATACCGTAAGTGGCTACATAGCCCAAGGTTCTCAAATCAAGCAAAAGCCCCGCAATAGAAGACGCGCTAATATTGTCCAGGTCAAAATCCATAGCAAGACTCTTGTAAAACGCCGCTGAGATTCCAAAGCCAACACCCATAATCAGGGAATCCACCATCTCGCGGTCCTTGCAGAAAAGATGAGCCAACAAGGTTGCGCCACAGACAACTCCGGCATAGATCCAGAGCATTCCAACGTCTTGCAAGCTCGTGGTCTCCCCGAGGGATTCCACAGAGTAAAGAAGGCCAACAACCACAAAGCAGATGGCCACCACAATTCGACGAGTCAGAACTTCCTTCAGGATTACAAAACCCATCAAGGCCGTAAGCACAGGATTCAACACCATCATGGGCTGCACCTGGCTTAAGTCATAACGAGCCATGGCAATGTAGTACCCAATGGTGGCAAGGCCGGAACACATGATCCCAAGCCACCAGAAACCATTGCTAAGAACACCTTTCAGAAACTGCCAGGGTTTGGATACACCACCGGTACGTTTGCCCACTGTGGAAACCCCGGACTTTTCCAGGATGTTTCCGCAAGCAAAGAGAAACGCAGGACCGATGGTAAGCAACAAAAACAGCACGATATAGTTATGGGTTATGGGTTATAGGTTATGAGTTTTAAATGAAGAATGAAGAGTGAAGGATGAAGAGTGAATCATTTTTCATATTTCATCTTTAATTGTTCATTGCTACAGTTCGTCGTAAATCTCCTGGTAAATCCAGTAGTTACCCATGACACGTTTTACGTAATCACGGGTTTCCCAATAGCTGACTTCCTCGGCGCGAATATCCCAGGGAAGGCCCTGGCCTGCGGCCTGCCAACGCTTGGTAGGCTTGGGACCTGCATTGTAATTGCCAAGGACGTACATATAGTCATTGTTGTATTCAGCCTTCAGGTCCACCAAGTAGCGGATGCCAAGACGAATGTTCATGTAGGCATTATACAACTGCTTGGGATCGAAGTTTTCCAGGTTTTCCAGCTTGGCAAGCATCTTGCCCGTAGCAGGCATAATCTGCAGCAAGCCACAGGCGCCAACCGGAGATGCAATTTCAAAGTTGAAGATGGATTCCTGACGCATGACACTATACACAAAGAAGGGGTCAATACGGTCGCCGGAATGGAACTTCACCTGGTCCTTATAGGGAACCGGATACAGGTAGTGAAGAACATCGATAGGCGGCGTCATCAGGCGACGACGATCAATGTTGTTCTGGAACTGGCGGGCAAGACGGTAGCCGGCAGCGGTTTCGCCCACTTCATAGAACAGCTTGCCGTATTCGTAAAGGAAATCAAGACGCTTGGCGTTCTTCTTACGGGCTTCGTCATACAGGGCGAAAGCCTGATCTGTAAAGCCATACAGGAACAAAGTCTTGATACGGTTATAGCGTTCCGGACTGTAGGTAGCATCCGGCTTACCCAGCTTCTGGGATTCGCGAATCCAGGCCAGCGTCTGTTCGGGAGACATGGAGACACCATGTGCGTAAGGAACGTCCTTTTCCTCCATAAGCTTGTATTCCACAAGTTTCAGTCGGCTGCGGTGGGCGTAATAGGCCAACGGGAAATCCTGAATGCAGTCAAGATAAGCGGCGCGAGCCAAGGAATCCTTGCCTAGTTTCATATAGGCGTCACCCAGGAACATGCGAGCGCCGCTGGCACTCCAAGTAAAAGGTTCCTTAGACGCATCTATAAAGGCATCCACAGCCTTCTCCCACTTTTCCTGCTTGAAGTAGACGAAACCAATGCGGAACTTTGCCCACTGACGCTTGACGTTATTCTTGAAACGTTTGCTGGCCAGCTGGGAGTAACAAACAACCGCGCTGTCATACTTCTGGTTCTGTTCATATTCAAAACCGCGAACCCAGAGGTTGTTTGCATTTTCCTTGCTGTACTTGCTGACGTCGGTCAGCAAGGAATCAAACATCTTTATTTCCTTGGCATACTTGCTGGAGTTGTTACGGAGCAAGCGCAAGGTAGACTGGATCCACAGCGGGCGCATCTCGACGGAATCCAGAAGGAAACGGAACTGCTTGATGGATTCCTCTTCACGCTTCAAACCGCGAAGGGCAACAGCACGCTTTTCCCACAGGTTAATGCGGGTGTCCATATCCAGGGTGCTTACAGGAAGCTTGCTCTGGATGGAATCTTCCGGCAAGGCCACCGCGCTTTCCGGAGACTTCTTCAGCTGCAGGGCGTCAAGAATCTGGATGGAGTCCAGCAAGGTGAGGCAGCTTGCTGCCTCGTCCTTGGCGCAAGCCATCTTGGCGTAGGCAACCTTCTCCGCCAAGGACTCAGGGGCTCCCTGAACCTTGCGCAGACGACGAATGGCTGCAAATGCGGAATCCTTATAGCTGGTAGAACTGGTCAACAACTGCATGTAGATGCGCTTGGCGTTCTTCAGTTGCTTGAACTGTTCCAGATACTGAGCGTAACGATACTTCAAGGCAGAAGCGTCATCGGACTTCGGATACTTATCTATAAAGGCCTTCAAGGAGTCCGCATGCGCACGGTCACTCAAAGTAGAGTCAGCCATGGCCGCTTCGATTCTCAAGCGACTTGCCTGGCGATCCCAGGAGGCGTCCTTTTCAAGTTTCTTGTTCAGGCGCAGAGCTTCACGCATCTTGGCATAGTCACCCACTTGGAACTTAGCCTTTGCCATACGCAAAATGACAGCCCCATCCAGGGCAGAATCCTTCCCCTGTAAAGTACTATAGGCAGAATAAGCGCTATCCCATTCTTCCCTATAGAAGAACTGGGCGGCCCTTGCAAAGTCGCGAACAACCTGAGACTGATTCGGATCTTCTGCGGCAGCCTTTACCCGTTCATAACGTACAACCATATCCTGGAATCGACTGGGAGCAATCTGTTCCAAATCCGCATACGGATTAGCAGGTTCCATCGGCATGGCAGCAATAATGCTATCGGTGGATTGAACCGGAGCTGCAACAGCCGGGACTGAATCCACAACAGGTGCAGAGCCCGCAACAGGAGCCAACTTGCTTGAATCAACAGGACCTTGAGCAAATGCACCAACAGCGCAAATGCTAATTAGAACCACGAGAGAACGAATCATTACTTACGAACTACTTCTTACTGTTTTCAACTTGGCCCACCACACTGGAAATACCCAAGTCAGCAATAGGCTGTGCGTACTTCTTGTGCAAGAAGGCGTTAACACTTTCGGCATCGTCCATCTGCAAAACAGTCAATGCGGTTTCGCGAACATCTTCAAAGTTGATGGATCGAATAATCTTCTTTGTGGACATGACACTCCACGGTGTCATAGAAAGTTCATCCACGCCAAGACCAACCAGGAGCAAGACACTCATGGGGTCCGAACTCATTTCACCGCAAACCGCAACAGGAATACCTTCGCGATGCGCCGCCTGGACCGTCTGGTAAATCATGCTAAGCACAGACGGGTGATGCGGTTGGAACATTTCCGTGATCAATTCGTTGGTACGGTCCACAGCCAAGGTAAACTGGATCAAGTCGTTGGTACCAATGCTAAAGAAGTCCGCTTCCTTGGCAAGCTTGTCCACAATCATCACGGCAGCGGGAACTTCGATCATGACACCAACCTTCACGTCGGCCACAGTCTTCCCTTCTGCCAAAAGTTCGTTACGACATTTCCTAATGCAAGCCTTTGCACGGCGCAGTTCCGTCATGCCAGAAATCATTGGCAACAGAATGCGAAGGTTTCCCTTGGTATTGGCCAGGAGCAAGGCCTTAAGCTGCGTACAGAACAAATCTTCCTTATCAAGGCAAACGCGAATAGAACGCCATCCCATAAAGGGGTTGGATTCGTTTACAGCGTTGATTCCGCTGACCAGTTTGTCACCACCAGCATCCAAGGTACGGATAGTCACAGGGCAGGGAGACATGGTCTCAAGGATATACCTGTAGGCATCTCGCTGCTCATCCTGGGTGGGAGCGTCCTTTCGCAGGAACAAGAACTCGGAACGGTACAGGCCGATACCTGTAGCACCAAAGTCTGTCACCTTAGCCGACTCCGCGGGAAGTTCAATGTTGGCGTGCAGCGTAATGTACTTGCCATCGCGGGTCATAGGCTCCAGCTGTCGCATGGTAAACAGCTCGCGACGCTGGCTTTCAAAAACTTCTTGACGCTTATGGAAATCCTGGATGTCTTCTTCGGAAGGATTGATAATCACCTTACCGCTGGTACCATCCAAAAGCACCATATCGCCGGACTTCACCATGGCGGCGAAGTTTCTCAGGCCAGACACCAAGGGAATCTGCAACGAGCGGGCAAGAATAGCCACATGGCTCGTACGACCACCGGTATCCATAGCCAAGCCGCTAACCTGGCCAGGCTTGATCGCCATAAGCAAGCTGGGCAAGAGCTCATGCCCAGCAAGAACCACACCGTCCTCTGCAGCCACGTCCTCCAGCACAGGTCCGGAGTCTTCCATGGCGGCCATAAGGCGGTTGTACAAGTCCCTGAGGTCTGCAGCCTTGTCTCGCATGGCAGCAGAATCAATGGACTCAAATCGGTCGATGTAGGCTCCAAGAACAACATGCACCGCCCAGCGGGCATTCTTGTGGCCGACACGAATCTTTTCCACCACGCCATTCAACAAGCCCGGGTCCTGCAAGATCATCAAGTGAGTTGCAAAGATCAGGCTGTCCTTCATGCCGGCGCGGCTTTCAGAAATTTCCTTAATCTGAGCGATTTCCTTAGCGGTCTTGTTCACCGCCTTCAGGAAAAGCTGTTCTTCGTCGGGAATGCGACTTTCTGGTAAAGTCTCTTCTACTACGGATATTTCGCGGTCAATAACCGGAAAAACCCGGCCCATTGCATAGCCGGGAGAAGCGGGAACGCCGGTCAGTTCTATTCGGGCCGGCAGTACGCTTTCGTTAGCAGGGTTCTTCGTTGAAGTGGTCATTGAACAGGGCTTCCAGCTGGGATGCAACCGTTTCCTCGTCCTCGCCATCAATTTCGAACTTCACTTCGGAACCGGCAGGAATAGCAAGCATCATCACGTTCAAGATGCTCTTGGCGTTAGCCCTTGCACCTTCGAAAACAATCGTGATATCGCTCTTGGACTGGCCGGTAACGTCTACGATCATACCGGCAGGTCGAGCGTGTATTCCCAATTTATTAGAGACCACCAATGTCTTGACTATCATTTTTTCCTCAGAAAATATCCACGTTGATGTCCAGGCCGTCTTGGAGAATTACACGGAACAGGCTGTCGGCCGTGTGAACCGTCTTAACCAAGTCATCATGCAGGGCTCTGTCGTTCAACAAAATACCAACGGTGTTGTCCTTGGACTGGATCTTAGATTCCACCTTGGAAATCAGTTCGTCCATATGCTTGGTAACACCTTCAAGCTCACTAACCAGATTGTTAGCGTTGCCCATGACCTTATCGGTATTGGCAAACATATTGTCAATGGGAGACTTAACACCATCGATCAACTCGTTGACCTTCACGGTAACCTGGTTCAAACCTTCCAAGCTCTTCTTGATCTGGGGGTCCGTAGTATTCAGCATCACCATCAAGCGGTCTTCAAGCTTTTCTGCCTTGACCAGGAGAGTCTTGAATCGTTCCTGGAATTCAGGATTAACGATGGTCTGGTTCAGAGCCTGCTTCACAGATTCCAGCAAAACCTTGGTGCTATCGCAAACTTCACCAGCAAGGCCCAGGGCTTCTGCAATACCTGCGTCAAACTGACCGTTGATGGTGTCACCCGGGGTAAAGTAATCCGTAGCGTCACCAAGGATCATACCGATCTGGCGTTCGCCCATGATACCGATGTTCTGCACTCGAATTTCGGAATCCTTGGGGATCTTCACATCGGAACGGAGACGAATGGTCACAACCACACGATGGCCGGACAGTTCGATGGTTTCAACCTTACCAAGCTTTACACCGTTAACCTTGACAGGGTCATCCAAAACCAGAGTACTGACCTGAGTAAAGCGCAAGTGGTAAGTGTTAAACGTTTCACGCGGGTCCTTTTCGTTCAAAAAGAAGACACCGAATACGAGAATGATGAGAGCAAGTATTACAACAAGCCCAACAGAAAAATAAAGTGCAGAATTCTTTTTCATTTCGTTCTCAATCTAGCATTTTACTCTTCGATACGTTTGATCGGGCTGTTGTTTTCGATGCCATTTACGTGGCGATCCAGCCAATCATACAGAAGAGCGTCCCTTTCAGCCTTGGGAAGCAGGAACTTTTCGCGGCCTTCCTTCTGCATAAACACATCCAGATAAGTCATAAGAACGCCGCCGGCAACGGAAACGTTCATGGATTCGGTAATGCCATACTGGGGCAGCTTAAACTCATAATCAGCGTGAGCAAGGGTGTCCGGGTGGTTTCCGTGGAATTCGCTACCCAGGTAGAAAGCGGTAGGCTGGCTCAAATCCAGGTCCAGAACGGAATTAGTGGTATTGGTGCTAGCCACGGCAATCTTGTATCCCTTGGCGCGAAGCTTTTCCATGCAAAGCATGCGCTTCTTGTAAAGGTAAAGGCTCATCCACTTGTAGGAACCCTTCAAGATGGACTTGTTCACACTATAGGCATTGTCTTCTTCAATGATGTGCACATCTTGCAAGCCAAAAACTTCAGCGGTACGAATGACTGCGGAAATGTTATGGGGATCGAACAGATCTTCCAACACCATGCAGAAATGTCTTGTACGACGATCAACCACAGAGGTCAACAGTTCCTGACGGCGGTCCGTGACTCGAGCCAGGAGAGATTCCAGAGATTCCTTTTCGTTTACTTCACTCATTTCGTTACCTTGATATTTTGAAATTCTTCAACCTTGATAGGTGTGGCGTTCACATCCTTCAGACGATTTTCCTCACGAAGTTTCTGAAGACGGACAAAGTCACCCAGCTTCCAGGGAGCGCCATTTACAACAGCTTCAAAATCCAGGATATACTGGATGTTGTCGGAAGACTTCAAGCCAGCGCTTTTCAGCATAGGTTCCTTATCGCCGCCAAAATACCGCCCTGAAGCCTTCTTGATATCACTTACGATATCATCAATTTTTTCATTGACAACCTTCTTGAAGACTCCCATCTGCATAATGGAATTCAGCACAGAGTTTCCCGGAAAGACGATTGCTGTTAATTTATACTTAATCTTGTTTCCCGGAATGGGGTCCATGTCCAGATATGCAATCGCAGTTCCTGTCAAAGACCATTTAAGGACCTTTGCATGACCATAGCCAAAGAACAAGTCGCGAAGTCCCAGTTTTTGTCCAGCACTATCCTGCAGAGCCCAATAGAATTCACCCGACAGGCTGCGGCCATTGCTTCCGTTAAAATAGCGACGATTGGGATGAGTGTACTCCAACTCATAGTTGGATTCCAGATAGGCATTGATCAGCTGCGCAGTAAAGGGCATGTTATCGAACAAGTAGCTAATCACATGCTCATTCAACGGGAGTGTTCCCTCGTTGATATAGATTGCCCTGTACTGTCGTCCAAGACGGGCGAAAATCTCAGGAACATAGGGCGTCGTCATTTCCGTACTAAGCCCACGGGCAACAACCTCGTGGTAAGGAGCGCAAAATTCCTCGGTATATTTTACCTTCGCCAAGGGCTTCTTATCCAGTTCATCACAACCAGGCACGTCCACATCCAGGCACTTCTTCATGCCTGAGCACAAGGCCCTCATGTCATCCTCGCCCAACTTATGGAGCAAGGCATGCCTTTGGACAGTCTTGTCAGTTACAATTTCTGGTCCGGCAGCAACAGCCCAAACACAGCATAGCAGAACCATGCCCATCAGCTTAAAGCCTTTCATCAGTGCTTGTTCCAGATTTACACTCACAAGTAAAATTCCTTAGTTCCTGAATTCCAGACTATCCAGCGGAACAACTGTAAAGGGTTTCAAGGATTCCAGCTTAGATACCGGGGCCACAATAGAAATGGTCATCTGGTCCTTGCCAAAATACTTAGCCACCATGGCCTTCACCTGATCCGCCGTGACAGCGTTGATTTCCTTCACATAGTCAAGATAATGGTCAAAGGTCTTGCCCACAAGTTCTCCCTTGGCAAAGAGAATCGCTGTAGAGGACGGGCTGTCAAAAAGGCTGGGCAGACTTTCGATCAAGGCCTTCTTAGCCTGTGCCAGTTCCTCTTCGGACGGGCCTTCCTTAGCCAGTTTTTCCACTTCCTCGAAAATAAGCTTTATGGCAAAGTCCACCGATTCCACCTTGGTCTGCAAGGCAATGGTTGCCATGGCTGTATCTCGATAGTCATTACCTACGGTACTGTAGACGCTGTAGGCCAGGCCTTCGTCACTGCGGACACGATTCATCAGGCGGCTGGTAAAGCTGCCTCCACCCAAGATGAAGCTGGCCACAGCCGCAGGATAGTAATCTACGTGGGGCCGTTTCACGAAGGGCTGGTTCATGGAAATGTTTGCCTGGGTGATATCCTTGTCCACCACGTAGATGCCCGGCTTACGCAGGAAGTTCAGTGTCACTGGAGCAGGCTTTGCCGTTTTCGGTTCCTGAACCTTCCAGCCAGCAAAGAAATCCTTCATCATGACCAGGGCAGAATCCTTATCCACGTCACCGGACAGTGCAAAGATGATCTTCTTGGAAGAATACACGCCTTCGGCAAGACGTTTCACATCGGCAGCGGTTACTCCCTTGTATTCCTCAGCGTTGGAATCCCAAAGCCTGGGATTTGCCCCATAGTTTACCTTGGATTTCAGAGCTGAAAGGACCTTGGCAGGCGTTTCATAACGTCGGTCATAGGCGGTTACATAATTGGCCTTGATAATTTCCAACTGTTCTGCATCAAAGGCCGGAGCGGTAAGGACCTGCTTCGCCATGGAAAGCATGCCCGGGAAATCCTTTGACATACAGTCTATGTCAAACATGGAACTGAAGGTTCCCGCAGAAGTGCTAAGACCTGCACTGATGAATTCCAGGGAGTCGTCCAGAGCGTGGGCAGACAACCCGCCGCCACCGCCACGACGAATCATGGAACCAACCATGGCGCTGGCCGCATTATCCTTGAGGGAGGCAGGAACGTTAGATTCCTCGAAATACACCGTAAAGTTCACCAAGGGAAGACTACGGTCGCTGACGATATATCCAGTAATACCTGGGGCAACCTCAACTCGATAATCCTTCGGATAGGGAGCCACGTAATTGAACTCTGGAAATTGGACATCCTTATAGCTGGCAGGCAAATCCGTTTGATCGACTTTTTGATTTTCAGTTGTCGCTACAGATTCTACAGAAACCGGAGCAGATTCCGGCGCCTTGGATTCGGACTCTGTTTGAGGAGCCGGATTGGACGCACAGGAGGTCAATACCGCAAATATGGAACCCAAGGCCAAAGCCGGTCCCATCAAAAACTTGACAGCTTTAGAATGTTCACTACGCATTTCACTTTCAAAATAGCAATTATCCGCATATTCCATTTTTCCAAAATGTATTTTTGGAGCCATGAACGGCAAAATTCGATTCGCCCCCAGCCCTACAGGCTATCTTCACGAAGGCCATCTGCTTTCGGCGCTTTACGTGTGGGCTGCTGCTAAAAAATGGAATCTACACATCCATTTGAGAATCGAAGATCACGACCGGGGCCGAACTCGCCAAGCCTATATTGACGGCATCCGCGAAGACCTGGAATGGCTCGGTTTCCAATATCATAGTCAAAGCATTCAAAGCGAGCGCCAGGAAATCTACAGGGAAGTCCTTCAAAAGCTAACGGATCACAACCTGGTCTACCCCTGCACCTGCAGCAGAAAACAGCTGGAATCAGAGAATCCACGAAGCAATACGGGAGAAATCATCTACCAGGGGAAATGCCGCAATTTAGCGGAGAATTTAAAGGCTAAAGGAGAAAGCTACTCAAGTTGCATTCTGCCGCCTCACAACCTCCGATTCAGAATTACAGATAAAATAATCAACTGGCAAGACCTTCGTCTTGGTTCATTCAGCGAAAATCCCGCCGAGCAATGCGGAGACTTCCCCATTGTAGACCGAGACGGTTTCTTTACCTACCAATTCTGCGTCTGCGTAGATGACCTTGATCAGGGAATAACCCACATCGTCCGTGGCGAAGACATCGTCAATTCTACTGCCAGGCAAATTGAATTGAGCCAAGCGATCTGTCAAACCACCGGCGGCACCATCGGAAGCATCCCCCTGGAATACCCTCATCCCACGTACCTTCACCACGGGCTAATCACGGACCCCTCCGGCAAGAAACTGTCCAAGCGAGAACTGGCCCACAGCATCCGCCAAGACAAGGAAGCAGGTGTAACCCCAGAGCAGCTCCTTGGCAGGGTCCTTTTCAAGGCCGGATTCCAGCAGACCGATACTCCGGTAACTCTGCCCCAGGCCATAGATTTCTTAAGCAGTACCCTTTAGACCGCTTATTGCCAAGAACGCCCCACTACACCGTTCCAAAAAAACGTATATTCAGGGCATGTCAGTGTCACCATCGGCCATCGTATCAAAGATTCGTCAAGAAGCAACCCTTTTTGACTCTCGAGATCGCCTTCTCAACTATTCCGCCAAGGGAGACTTTCAGTCGCCCCTTATCATGGATGCAGGCGACCTTTTTTACGACAAGTGGCTGAAATCCAAGGAACCCCTGACACTGGATACCTTTTTCCCAGTCTCCACAAACTTTTCCGTTCAGCAGAAGATCGCCATTTCCGACGCCATGACGTCCGTTCTTCGTGAAAAGGACGAGGACTTCGGCGAATCCGACCTGTACATGGTCATTGGATTCCTAAAGTGGGACGGAAACGCTCTTGCCCCAAGTCTGCTCATTCCCCTGAATGCAGACCTGCAAAAGAAGACGCTCAGCCTGTCAGACAGGCTCCCTGTAGAAAACGTCATACTGAGAGAACGGCTCCAAGACAAGATTTCACTTCCCAAGGCAGAAGACGCCGTAGTAGACGGCAATTTCAACATCGATCGTTACTTCAGCCTGTTCGAAAAGGCTGTCAGCCAGGAACGAAGCTGGAAATTCACTCGCCACGGCATTTGCCTCGGTTTCTTCAATACAAGTCGTCTACTTCTCAAAAAACAGATGGAACAGGGATGGAACGATAAGGAAATCGACACCAACCCCATTCTGTCATCCCTTCTTATCGAAGACGGCTTTGAGATCCACGAGTCCCTATTCGAGGACTCCACATTCGACCAGATATTCTCTCCGGCCGACCACAACTTTTTATACCAGACCGACTCTCACTCCACTAGGGTCACCATTGACGCCCTTTGCGACAAGAATTGTGCCTACACCATACAGGCCCTGCCGGGAACAGCCAAGATAAAGGTCGCGGCCAACATCGTCGCCGAATCTGTGGCAAAGGCCCAGAAGGTTCTGGTCGTCAGCCGCAGAGCGGTTACTACAAATAATTTCCAGATTGCATGGAAGCCTCCCTATAGAATATTCCCCGACGTGGACCGCCCCGCCTTGGAGCAGCAGCTCCGCAAGGCCCGCAAGGATTTTTCCGACTACTACGCCATAGTCAATAATCCGGTTCAACCATCCGGGGTCATGCTGTCCGACCTACTTTCCGAGTTCATCGGAGCCAAGGCTCCCAAGCAAAAGATTCCGGAAAAAGTATTCAAGGGCGTTTCCGAGTTAAGCTACGGAAAGTATCTTACACTCAAGGAAGACCTGGACAAGCTGATAGACCTGTACTTCGAGAAAAACGGATACGAAGTTCGCAAGGCCTTCCAGGGAGTAAACGTTCCTACGCTTTCTCCAGAGCAGCAAGATGAACTTTCCCAGGAACTGAACAAAGCCGCAGACAGTGTCCAAAAACTGGACAAGATGATTCACATGCTGGAAGTCTCTGGACTGTGTCCAACAGGAATCTTCCTCACCAGCCTTCTTGACCTATTCGAGCTGATTCAAGAAAACTTTAACGAAGCAACCCCCACCTACGAGGATTGGCAGCTTCGCTCCAACAGCTGGACTGCCTACAAGGACACTTTACAGGAACTTCCGAAGGCTGGCGCAACCTGGGTAGACTACCGCAGGCAGAATTCCGAAATCTACACAGACAATGCAGAAGACGAAAACATTCTCTCTGCCCGTGAAGATTTTGCAGAAAGTCAGAAAATCGCACTCAAGGGTTTATCTGATCGTTACCGTTCCTCTCGTAGGCGCCTGCTCCAGGTATTCAAGAACCCTCGCTCCATTTCCAGCGACGCACAGCTTCTGGAATACATCGACGCCCTGCTGGATTTGCAAGAGAACAAGAGAGCCTACAAGGAAAGCGCCGTCCTCGGCAACCACCTGCTGGGAAAAGACTGGCTCTACGAGAAATCCGACTGGAACATCCTGCAAGAAAAAATCGACTTTATCTACGACTTCAGGGAAAAGAACAAGAAGAATCCCAAGCTAGATCTGCTACTCCATGTTCTTGAGCAGTGGCACCTGTTCAAGGATTCCCTGCCAGAACTTGCCGACCTGCTGGAAACCACCAAGAATCTTCAGCAGTCTGTCCGTCAAATTTCCAAGGACATGGAACTGGAAACGTCCCTAGAAAGCCTGGACATGACCAAGTGGCTGGACACAATCAAGTCCTGGAGCGAAAACTGGAACAACCTGGACATTCAGCTTCAGCTCACGACATTGTTCAAAAAGTTCGAAGCATACAACTGTCCAGAATTATTGGAATTCGTTCAGGACGTCAACAACGTAAGCCGTGATATCAAGCAGGCAGTCGTTTACCATTGGACTGGTTCCCAGATCCAGGCCACCACAAAGAACTATCCCGACCTGTTTGCCGTCAATCCCAAGGCAAGGAATCAGAAGTGCAAAGCCTACCAGGAATTACTGGACAAGTTCAGCAACGCAAACTTCAAGCAGTTCCACGACACACTGGCCCAAAACGAAAACCAGCTGACAACATGTACGTTAAACCAGTTCCTCTCCAAAACGGAACGGGACTCCTACGACATAGCCGTTGTCCTTGATGCAGACTGCATCAGCATCGCCGAATCCTTACCCATCATTCTTTGCTCCAACCGCGTCATCTTTATTGGCGACGCCCATAGTCCGAGCATTGAACAACTGCCTTTTGACGCCTACCAGGAAAATCCGGTTTCTCACACACAGTTCTTCCAGGAAAGCATCCTGGCATCAACGTTACGTCAGGGAATCCCCACCAGAGAACTCTGGCTGTCTACCGTATTCTCAGACATGGCACTGGTCGGATTTGCCAACAGTCATTTCTATAACCAGGGAATCAAGCAGCTACCGCCCCCTCGTAAAGACGAATTCAAGGGAATCAAGTTCAAGGTTGTCCGCGACAAGGTATCGGCCATCGCGGAAGCGGCCATTCAACATGCCGAAAAGCACCCGGGTCAGACCCTAGGCATCATCGCCTTCCACCAGTCTACCTGCCATGAAATTGAAGCAGAAATTCAAGCCATGGTTCACATCGATACCCCGGCAGCAAGGTTCTTTGGACAGACCAACAACAACATCCGTTACTTTGTCAAGACTCCGGAGCGTGCTGTTGACCGTTACCGCGATGTCATGCTTATTTGCGCAGAAGCCGAAGGCGCCACTGGCCTAGCCGGCGATAAGAAGATTTCCGTCTGTTCTACTCTGGCAAAAGCCGAAACCCAGGTGTTCATCTCCGAAGCGGATCTGTCAAAGCAGACCGCCGCCAAGACCAAGCAGTCCCTTTTCTGGGAGTGGATATCCTACCTGCAGTCAAAGAATTTTACCTGCAATAGCGACGCTCGCTCCGTCGGCTCCGTTATTCAGCCCATGGTTCTGGAGGCTCTTTCTCAAGAAAATCTGAACGTGGAAAGCAACTTTGCCACAGGAGGAATTTCAGTAGGTCCCGTGGTCGTAGATGCCAACAACTCCAACAGGTTCCTGACTTTGATCGAGGACGACTGCACAACGGAACGTTTCCGCGATTCTGTCGAAGATCGAATCTACATTCGTCCCACCATACTCAAGCAACTGGGCTGGAAGGTCATCAACCTTTGGCTTCCCTTCTGGTACATGTCCAACAGCGACGAAGTTGGACACCTTGTAACAACCATCGCCATTGAACAAAGCGTGGCACCGCCGCCAGTAGAAAAGGATTCCTCGGAAGAAGAAGAAAATATCGAAGAAGTTGCAATAAGCGCAGGTCCGGCTGTAGAACCTTACCTGGTGCAACACCCCAAGATTGAAGGCACTCCTCACGACAAGCCTATTGCAGAACTTCCTGCAGCAGCCATCGTCACCCAGCTCAAGTTCTACGTCGATCACGAGGCTCCGATCCACGAGGAGATCCTGATGCAGCGTGTGCTGGAGCTGCACCATGTAGACCGAGCAGGGCCAGTACTTAAACAGGTTTTGACCGAAGCCATCAACCAGGGGCTCCAGAAGAAACGCTTTGTTAAAACAGGCCCGTTCTTCTACTCTCTGAACCCCATCAAGATAGGCCCCAGAGACCGATCACAGCGCCCCGCCAGCGAACGCAAGCTTGTTTACGTTGGGCCAGAGGAACGATCCATGATGCCAGCATCCATGGATGAGCACGCAATCAAGCTTGCATTAGGCCTGTTGGAATAGCACAAGCAACCATTAACACAAAGCCCCGGTTATAAACCGGGGCTTTTGCGTTTAAGTCAACTCAATAGTTGCCAGCTGGCAGAAACTACTTGACCTTGATGACAAAGGCTGTAATGTTGTAAGCAGAAAGTTCACGAGCCTTGTCTTCGGCGGCCTTCTTGGAAGTCCATCCACCACCGCGGAGCTTATAGAAGGGAGCATCAAAGACAACCTGGATTGCGTAACCCGTACTGGCGGAAATCTGTGCTCGACGACGCTGGGCTGCATCGAAATCAGCAACGGATTCAAACTGCAGCACGTAGTAGCCCTCGGACTTGCTGGACTTGGCTGCAGCCTTACCAGGAACGGAAGACTGGCTGTCCGCATTTTCTCGGAGGGAGGAACTCAGCTGGGGCTTGTACTCCTTACCGCGGAACAGGGAATCCAGATCGGTAGGCTTATCTGCCGCAAAGGCAAATGCAGACAAAACAGATGCAATAGCAATAATCTTACGCATGGTCCAAATATAACAAAAAGGGAACGGACTTAGTCCGCTCCCTTTTTCAAGTTCACCTAAAGGCTACTACTTGGCCAAGTTCAGGTAGTCGGTGTTGGGAGTAGCAGACTTACGCACACCCCAGACAGAGGTTTCGTTCTGCTTAGCTTCCTTACCGTGCTTGCCGAGCTTGACGTAAGAGTCAATCTTTGCGATGTAAGCACCGGTACCGACCTGACGACCGTTATCGGAACGCATGTTCCAACCGATGTAGAAGTTACGACCGTTACCAGCGTCGGTGCACTTGCCACCATTGAAGTACGGAACCTTGTTCTTAGCGTCGTCGCAGTAAATCTTACCGCTCTGGCCAGCAACATAGGCACCCAGGTTGGTGTAGTATTCAACCTTGTAGTAGAAGTAGACTTCGCTAGGATCGATTGCAGACTGTTCTGCACCGCTCAAGCCGTTGTACAGGGAGAACATGTCAGCCTTTACAAAGTGGCCCGGAATACCGCCGATGTTTTCATCAGCAAGGATTTCTGCATAGCCCTTGATGGTGGGGAAGCCATATACGACAACCGGAGGATCCTTGTCGGTGGCCTTGGAGTTACCGGTATTAGCAAACTTGTTTTCCTTAACAGTGATTTCGGCGTCACCAATGACTTCGATCCACGGAGAAGGCAGACGATCCTTTTCGTCGTAACCAGTGGGAGAATTCCAGTGGTAGTTCACGTCGAAGCTGCCGCGGAGGCTATCCTGGCTAGGATCGGTGAATTCAGTAGCATCAGACCAGAGAATCGTTGCGAGGTTACCACCCAAGCGAACATAGTCACCCACGTGAGGAGACTGGCCACCACGGAGGAACAACAGCTTGACACGGCCATTGCCGTTCTTGTCGGTGCTGGTCACCGGAGCAGCGTTTGCTTCGATAATGGTAGAAGAACCACCGATTGCAGAGGCAAAACGATCCGTTTCAGCAAGTTCAATAGCGGAGTTCAGGTAGAAGTCCATCACGTTCTTGGTGTTGGCAACGCCTTCCAGGAGCTTGACAGGTTCAGACATGGTAATCACAAGGCTATCGAAGTCAGCCAAGGTACCATCCTTGTTCTTAAGAGAACGAACTTCGGCAGACAGAGGAATCGGGGCGATACGGTCAACAAGAGCGCCCTTGAAGCCCTGCTTAACTTCCTTGTTCTTGTCCTTGAACACGGCGTAGGAGTGAACGAAGCCGCTACCATAGGTCTTGGGAGAAACAGAGAGCTTTACATCGCTTACGGTAACAACCTGAGAGCAATAGCCATCGGCATCAGCTTCGCCAGCGGAGAACTTGGTGGTATAGGCGTTGCAGAGCAGTTCGGTATCCTTTTCCTGGTTAGAGAAGCCGAGCTCAACCGGGTTGATCTTTTCTGCAGAAGTGGAATCCCACAAGAAGCAGATCATGGTGGGCAGGGAGTCCTTATGGATGGGACGGTCGTAGTAGATTGCTACGGAGTCTGCAATACCATCCAGGTATTCCTGGCTCATGCTAAAGTAGGGAGACGGAATATTGAATTCGTATGCCGGAGTGGAGCCCTTGGTATCGAAGATATCAGCAAACTGCGGGAACGGTACAGGCGGCTTACGGAAGTAGACCGGGCTGAACACAGCCTTCATCAAGGGGTTTTCACCGACGATGACGATGCTTGCCGGATTGTGGATGGCAGGATCGGTATCCCAACGGAATTCCTTCTTGGAAGAACGGATGGAAATCTGAGCCTTACCGTCTACAAAGACCAGTTCTGTACCGGTCTGGGCTTCAAGACCTTCAGAGGTTTCAGAACCCAGAGAGAAGGTGAAGTTACAGCTAGAACCGCAGCTAGAGTAGGTACCATCAGCATTGGGCTTCAAAGCTTCCAAGTAGAAGTTGTAGTAGGTACCAAGCCAAAGTTCTGCATCGCCAAGGTAGGATTCCTTGAAGGTGCCATCACCGTTCGGTTCCATACCGCCAAAGGAATTGCCTTCTTCATCGACAAAGCTCAAGGTCGGCAAGAAGATGTTGATGTTTGCAATCTGGGCACCGCCGGTAACCTTCACAGGGAAAGTCTGGATCGGAGTGCTAAGAACCATGAGAGACACGTAGGCAAATACGGTATCAACACCGGTCTGTGCGCTAATGGAAAGCTTTTCGCCCGGAGTAACCATGACCAGGTTACCAGCATCATCCTTCTGGTAGATTGTCATGCCTTCGGGGATATCCAAGGTATAAGTCATGCCAGTAGCATCATCGGGCTGCATAACCCAGTTGCCGTTCTTATCCTTGTCGCCAGTAATTGCAGAAACATAGATAGGTACCATGTCATCGATAGTGGGGCTACCCGGCATACCCATGGCAGTACCCACAAAGGTGTAGGCGCCACCCGGAAGTGCAACACCAGCGGTATCGTATGCTACAGCATCACCCGGGACAACGTCAACCTTACCCTTGGTACGGAAGGTCTGAATCTTCTTATGCTTGCCATCGATAACAACGTACAGAGTATAGGTACCCTGACCAAGAACCAGCTTTTCTGCATAAATCTTGGGAGAGGTGGGGTCGGTCAAGTCAATGCCACCGAGGTTCATCTGGCCCGGAGTCAATTTACGACCGGCTTCAGCATCAAAGGCAGTTCCCTGGATAAGGAGATACTGGGTCTTTACACCGCATTTGGTTTCAATTTCAGAGCCACAGCAAGTGACGGCTTCGTCTGTGCCAGTCATTGCAGAAGCGCAGGAGCCATCGCCAGACTTGGTGTAGCACATTTCATAAATCTTGCCACCCTTAGGATCGTTGGGATCCGGCTTAGCCTTGGCCGTAATGTCCACCTTCTGCATGATGTACATGTTTGTCTTGATACGGACGTTAGACATGGTAGTACGACGGTCGCAGAAGAAAATGTCGAGGTCGTATTGATTACCCGTTTCCAGCTTACCGCTAAGGCCTTCAAAGTTATCCAGGTCAACATAGCCAGGAGCAGCAAGATGGGTACCACCCAGGTCCACAGCCAGCTTGTTATCAATAAACACCCAAATGTCATCGTCACCGCGGAAGTTGAACTTCAGGCCCGGCTTCTGGGTGAACTTAGCATGGGATTCAAAGCAGTAGTGCTGGTTACGCATACCGGACCAACGAGGAGAACCGGAAGCCATCTTGATCTGAGTGCTAGCCTTATAGAACTGCCAACCCTTGGGGGCTTTATCCGGGCAAGACCAACCAATAACGCATTCTGCAGCAGGATATGCCGTCTTAATGAAGGCATCAGTAGCATCACCATCAGCAAAGATACCAGAGCAGTCATAACCGCCCTTCCAGCCGGGGCCATTGCAAAGAAGGTCGATTACAGGAATGCCTTCCTTGGGATCATTTTCACGAAGTACCGGACCATAGAAGATTGCGCCTTCTGCAGCACGCTTAGTACGAGCGGCAGCAACCGGAGTCTGCGTGGGGTCAGCAGCCAAGATAGATTCGTCGGTGCTGTTTTCTACCGGGTAGAAACCACCAGCAAGAGAATCCGTAGCTGTTGCAGAAATCTGAATCAAGGTCTTGTTGAAGTCGGAGTCAAATTCCCACTTGCCGTCGGAAGAACGACTGAAAGGCATGTCATAGCAGCTCTTTTCGTTCACACCCTTGGTGTAATTGAACAAGGAGTTGAACAAATCATCGTTAATGAAGCACTGCTTACCGAAAGTACTCAGCTTAGGCTTACGCAGCTGCTGGGGAGTAGCAGGATCCAAAGTCGGTTCCACAATACCCGGAGTAACACCGATACAACGGTTAACCGCAGCCACAGCAGTAGCCTGATCAACACCAAGGGCACCAGTCTGGCAGCCTTCGTCACCCTGAGAGTAGCAGGAGAATGCCGGATGAAGCTTGGCATCGGTATCGTAAATAATAGCAGCCATGGTGTAAGAGCAGGTACCTTCTACACCTTCGGGGTATTCCATATACCAGCCTTCGTCGGCAGGGTCAAGCCACTGATCCACGTCAGGCACGAAGTACAGGGTGTTTACGCCATAGGTTTCAAAGAAGGTATTCAGAGGAATGGGGGTAGCCTCATCTTCAGAATTACCATAAAGACCAATCATATCGAGACGATCCGGGTCGTCGTCACGGAAAAGAACCACGTTATCAGAAATTTCTTCGTTGAACCATACGTAGGTATACCACCCACACTTGTCCGCATCTGCAGCTAAAGGCTTGCCAGTAACACCGCCATCCATACTAATCATGGGAACAGAAGACATCCAGTCTTCCTTATCGGGTGGAACCATTACGTACAGGTACTTGGCGTTAGGAGGATTGTTGCCATAAGCGGTCTTACCCGGAGTGGTGGGATCTTCGTAGATGTAAAGATCACCCTTTTCGAGGTCTTCACAGGTGAATGCATCGGTATTCAAACTTTCGTTATTGGCAATATCGTAACCACGACGGTCAATCCACTGAGCGGGGTAATGGGTACCCGCACTATTTACGCGGAAAGAAGTACCTTGACCAACAGAGGCTGCCTTAGCCTCGTACCAACCAGAGGTACCAACCTTAAGTTCCGGGAACATACCACCGGCTTCCAAAGTCACCATAGTCCAGGTCTTAGGAACCTTAATAAAAATGGTACCTTCGCACTGTAATGCGAACGCACTCTGCACTCCTGCAACCAACATGCAGGCACCCAAAATCCACTTTAACAAGGTGTTTTTTGTGTTTTTCATAATCTTAATATCCATCGATGGTTTTCCTTCCAACAAGGGCATAACAAAAAGACCGGCCTTTCTGAAACGCCACACCGCGCTAAAATTTATTCTTTTATTTTAGAAAATGCCAAACAATTTTGCGTGAATAAGTAAAAAAAATGGTTCCTGATGTATACAATTTGTGAATAAAACGGCAATTTGGTCATATATCACACGAATTTGCGTGCACCAATGTAAATTTTCGTTAAACATTTTGTTTTTCAAAGCAGTTTGCAATCATTTTCCCCGTTTTTTACGTGTAAATAATATGTAGGGCGAATCCGCCTTGCGCTATTGCGGGGGCGTTCCCGTTTTGGAATTATAATGGCAACTTTTGAAGAAAAAGTCGAAAGACAAGTCGAGATCATTAAACAGCATGCGTTCCTGGACCCGACCCGGGACAAGGTCTTCAAGGAAATCTTTTCGAAGGACGTTACGCTGATTCACTTTCTGAATGCGATTCTGCACCTGCCCGAAGAGCGCAAGATCGTCAGCATCGAACGCAAGAAGCCTGCATCGACGCTGACTTCTGCAATCGATTCGGAGGAGGTCCGTTTCGATGTACACGCCAAGCTCAACAACGATGAGTTCGTGGACCTGGAGATGCAGCGGGCGTCTCACGAGGATTTTACGGACCGTGTGGAACTTTATGCGGACCAGCTTTCCATCGAGTCGAAGATTCACTTTGACAGCCAGCGCACCGAGGCCGAGAAGGAAGACCATCCCTATCTGATGCCTACAACCTACAGCGTGTGGATTTGCAACTTCCCGGTTAGCTTTTGCAAAAGCTACCGCGAGGAACTGGGCCTCTTCCGCTTTTCTAGCATCGGTGATCCCGGCGCCTTGCCTGTATATGATAAAAAAAGGTATATTGTAATCGACTTGAGTAAGGTGGATGCGAAGGTCTTGAACCTGAACACTGCCGAGACGGAATGGCTGGAGCTTTTCACCAAGATGGCCTCTGCGAAGGATGCCCCCAAAACGAAGGATCCCGTCATAGCGGATGTTTACAGCCGTCTGGCGGTGAACGCCCTCGAGAAGAACTTTATCACGGAGATTGCAACAGGTATGGTCACAGAAGCTGAAATCAGCACACGCATCGGAACTGCCCGCCGCGAGGGCCGTGAAGAAGCCAAGCTTAGTGCTGCAGAAGCGCTTCTTCGGGATAATGATCCTGTGGAACGCGTTGCACGAGTTCTCAAGTTGCCTCTTGAAAAAGTGCAGGAGCTAGCGGACAAAATCGCAGCTAAAAAGTAAGAAAGCTATCTCGGTCATTGAGCAAAAAACGCCCAGATTTCCCCGAGCGTTTTTTTACTGTTTTTTCTAGGGTCTGGAGCCTCGTGCCTGGAGCCTTTTTTGTTAGATTTTCTGCTGCAATTTGGAGTCTATTATGCAGGATATGGATCAGACTATCGCAACAGGTAGCAATACCATCAAGTTTCCCGCCGTGGAGATGCGTCCCCATCTGATCGTCCTATACCCCCAGAACCTGTTCAAGCAGATTCCCCTGGAAAAAGGAACAGTCATTCTTGGCCGCGGAACCGACGCCAACATCAAGCTGGACGACGAACTGGTGAGCCGCAAGCACTGTTCCTTGACCTTCGACGGAACCAAGGTCATTGTCAAGGACCTTGGCAGCACCAACGGGACCTTCGTTGATGGCTCTCCCGTAGACTCCATGGAGCTAGATTCCGACAACCGCCTGCAAATCGGCAAGATGGTTCTGAAAGTGGATTTCAAGGACCCTAGCGAAGAGGCCTTTGACCGCGAACTTTACGAAGCCGCCACCATGGACCCGCTGACAAAGATCAGCAACCGCCGCACCTTTATGGACAGAAGCCTTGGAGAACTTGCCCTGGCACGCCGCAACGATTACTTCGTCCACACCATCATGGTGGATGCAGACCACTTCAAGCGAGTCAACGACACTTGGGGTCATCAATGCGGAGACATGGTCCTCAAGGAAATCGCCCGCCTCCTCAAGGAAGAAAAACGAGAATCCGACCTGCTGGCCCGTTACGGCGGAGAAGAATTCGTGTTGCTTTTAGCAGGCATTAGCCCCGAAGACGCAAAGAAGAGCGCCGAGCGCCTGCGCGCCGCCGTAGAAAAACATCGTTTCTGCTGGAACGACATTGTTATTCCGGTTACCATATCCCTGGGCCTTTGCAGCAGGCAAGGCGCCAATATTGGTAAAATCGAAGACATGATCGCCCAATGCGACAAGATGCTCTATGTTGCCAAGGAAGGCGGCCGTAACCAGGTGGCTACTGCGTAAACCTCAACAGAATCGTTACAGACAAGATTTCAATGGCATTGCCGGTGGCAGTGCCATTTTCTAAATTTGGGCGCCGAAATGACTCAGTTACATTCAGAACGTCTTAATTCATTCGGAACTGCAAGCATTCCAAAGCTGGTGCTGCAATTTTCCGTTCCCGCCATCATCAGCATGGTGGTCAACGCCCTTTATAATATCGTAGACCGTTTCTTTATCGGTCAGGGTGTAGGCAGCGTCGGTATTGCTGGCATTACACTCTGCTTCCCCATCGCCCTGTTCATTATGGCTATGTCCATGATTGTGGGCGTTGGTTCAAACACCCTGTTTTCCATCCGTCTTGGGGAAAAGAAATACCAGCAGGCAGCCATTATCCTGAACAACGCCTTCTTGCTGCTCATTATCATGGCCGTTGGCGCATTCGCCTTCGGTGAAATCTTCATGGAGCCGTTGCTTCGACTCTTTGGCGCCAGCGACCAGACCCTGCCTGTGGCCAGCAGCTACATGCGTATTATCCTGCTTGGAGCCATTTTCCAGACGGTAGCCCCGGGCATGAACCACTTTATACGTTCCATGGGGCATCCCAAGACCGCCATGTTCCGAGAAATCATCGGTGCCGTGACCAACGTGATCTTGGACTACATCTTTATCATGAAACTCAACTGGGGTATCGAAGGAGCGGCCTGGGCAACCATCTGCTCTCAGCTTGTAAGCAGCATTCTAATCACCCACTTCTTCTTGAAGAAGACCACCCCCATCAAGATTAACCGCCGCTACATGAAGTTGCGCTGGCCCTACGTTCGTAAGATCTACATTTTGGGTTTGCCTCCTTCCGTAATGCAGATTTGCAATAGCCTGATGAATGCAATTCTTGCATGGAGCCTTACAACTTACGGAAACCAGAATCTGGAATCCACGGAAACCCTGTCTGGCGGCGATATGGCAATTTCTGCCTTCGGCATTTTGAACAGCATTGTCTCTATTGTCGTACTCCCCCTTCTTGGATTCGTCAACGGAACCCAGCCCATTACCGGCTATAACTACGGCGCAAAGCTTTATTCCCGCGTAAAGGGAGTTGTCAAGTTCGCCTTTATCTACGCCATGGGATTCATGATTCTGGCATGGGCCTTGGTGCAATGGCAGGCAGAAGCCTTCGTGGCTCCTTTTGCTCCCGGGGACGCCAAGATGCAGGAGGTGGCCGCCTGGGCGCTTCGCAGCTTTACCTGCTTTATCTTTATGGTACCCTGCGGCATGATTCCTGGAAGTTTCTTCCAAGGTACAGGAAAGGCAGGTCGCTCCATGTTCTTGAACGCCTGCCGTCAATTAATCCTGTTTATTCCCTTCTTGCTGATTCTTCCCCTTTTCCTCGGCCTTGCCGGCGTATTTTACGCACAGCCCGTAGCCGATGTAGGAACTGCATTCATCGGCTTATTTATGCTAAGCCGTGAATGGAAAAAGATGAAATAAGATTGAAGAAAAAATACCTACGAAAAAAGCCACCTTAAAAATACAATCAACGTCTATATTAGTACAGTTTCTTTGCGTCGGTCAGTTCGCCACTCTTTTCGTGGAACAGAACCATGGTGCCACCGCCCATTTTCTTGAAGATTGCAGTCATCTTGGAAACGGTTTCCGGTTCCTCGAAGCCGATTTCGTTAGCAGCGGTTTCACCAATCACCAAACCAATCTGAACCATCTGAGGAGAAACTCGACGCAGGTAATTCAACAATTCCTCGTCACTATTGATGATATCCGTTGCAGTGGGCTTTTCGAGTTCAGCCGGATCACGGGTGCTAACCAGCAAAGGATAGAGGTCATCTGCCACAACCTGTTTTGCATTCAGGTACAAAGTGTTACCCACGAACAAGCTAATAGAATCGTTCAATACCTGGCGAACCTCAACCACGACATCGCACTGGGAAGACATTTCCTGAATTTCAAGCTTGGAAGGACCACAGGCAACAAGAGCCATGGTAATAATAGCAGCGCATGCAGCAAGAATCTTTTTCATAACTACTCCTAAATTGATTTCTATTGGGAATATAACTATTAAAAACAAAATATCAAAACAAAATCTTGATTTTGCCCATTTATCTACTAAGAATACCAAGAGCCTTTTCCACGATTTCCGGGGAAATGTCAAAAATACGACTCAAGGTCTCCACCTGGGCAACGGATTCAATCTTTTCCATGTGAGAGCCATTTGCATCTCGAGTAACCAGATTGCCCTTTTGATAGTAATACTGTATACCCTTTTCGCGATCCAGGCGGTTCAATACCGGATAGTTCATCATTTCGCGGTAGAAGCTTTCATTCCAGTGTTGCTTGAACTCCTCCACAGACACTCCCTCCACAGGATAGTCAAAGCGGAGCTTCATGGGTGCGCCAGCACCACCCGTCCACAGAGACATGGATTCCATATTAGGGCGATCCAGGCGGACGCAGTTGGGAACCAACGGGAAGAACGCTGTTCCTGTTCCAAAAGGCGGAGGCAGGGGAATCGGCAAAGGTTCAAAAATCAAGTAACCCGGATCAAAAAGGTATTCTTGAGACAGCGGCATAACGTCCGAGGAATCGTCCGGGAGAATCAATGCGCAATGGATATTTCGTTCTTTACGCTTATGGCCCATAACCAAGCGAGGCTTCATACCCATATCGCGCAATGCCTGGTACAAATGCCAAGTCATGCTGAAGCAGGTGCCACCGCCCATCCAGGCGTCCACATCGTTCTGGAAACTGTCGTCAAGTTTCTGTGCTGCAGAGGAACTTCCCGTCTGGTCTAGACGGATAATTTTCGTCAGGTTCTCGTAAGTGACCTTAGAAAGCCTATCGCAAAGTTCATTTATTTTTTTCCACTGTTCCGGCAACATATTGAACCTACAGCAAAGTGCCCAGACTATCTACGCCAAGAACCGTCACACAGGCCACAATGGCTACCACAACAAGTCCTCGGCCAAGTAAAGATGCAATCACTGCCGTAACCAAGGCCAGGGCTCCAGAAAGTCTGCTGTTTGTGGCGTAGAATATGGCAGGTACCGTCATGGCACTCAATACCGTGTAGGGAATATAAGCCAGGAAGGATTTCCAGAAGGGGCTCTTGAGGTCCTTCTTCAAAAGCACAAAGGGGACCGCCCTCAACAGGTAGGTTACAACCGTCATCACCGCAAGAAACTGGAAATAGGTTTTGAGATCGATCACTTTTCACCTCCGGCAGTTTCGGCATCCTTCACGGGGAAAAGAGCTGCGCAAAGCAACGATGCAACAACCGCACAAGTGATGATGGCAAAACCGCTACTTACAGAATTCAATACGGGCAAGTAGAAAAATCCAAGACTCATGACAATGGCGATCAGCACTGCAATCAGTACAGGCCGGCTAGACTTCATGGGAGGAACAACAATGGCGATAAACATGCCATAGAGAGCAACGCCCAGGGCATTCACAACGATGTCCGGAAGAATTTGGCCACAGACCGCGCCAGTCAAGGTACCGCCGCTCCAGCCCAAGTACGGCAACGTCATCAAGCCAAGGAAATAAAGCGGGTTCACTCGTTCTGACTGACTCATGGCCACAGCGTAAATTTCGTCTGTAATGCCGGTGGCCAAAAGCAGGCGCTTGGCAGTACCAAAGCTTGGAGAAACCTTCTGGGACAAGGATATCGCCATAAGTGAGTAACGCAGATTGATGAAAAGGCTTGCCACAGCCATTTCTACCAGGGTACCCGTTGCAGAAGCCATAATTTTGAGCCCTGCAAACTGGCCTGCAGACGTCACGTTCGTCATAGAGATAAAAGTTGCCAGGAACCAGGACTGAAGTGCAGCGCCGGCATTGATTCCAAAGGCAAAGGATACTGCAAAGTACCCAACGCCAATGGGAAGGCCATCTTTTACACCTTTTGAAAAAGTCATGGGCCAAATATAGGAAAGATATATAGAAAAAGCCCGCCAGTTTCCTAACGAGCTTCTTGTCTTAGAGGAATTTTAAACGAATGCTTATCTGAGTGTTACGCGCCTTACCAAGTTATTGGAACCAGCTCGAACTCGGACAATATAGCTACCGCTGGAAAGGCTTTCCAGAGAGACGCTATTTTGAACATTGCGGAAGCTTGCCATGGGACGGCCCTGCATGTCAAATACATCCACATTCACCAGGGTTGCACCAGAGAGATGGAGGTCTCGGCCAGAAACGACCATGGACAACTTCATATCAACATTTTCTTTAGCAACAAGAGGAATGTCATAATCATCTTCGCTGGAGCTGGAACTATCTTCCGTCATTTCACTGCTGGAAGAGCTTTCTGCCGGCTGCTCGCTGCTGGAAGAACTTTCCTCCGGCTGTTCACTTGAGCTGGAGACTTCCGGCTGTGAGCTAGACGAGCTGATTCCTGCAGAACTAGAAGAAGATTCTACCTTAGGCGCATCTACAACAGTCAATTCAACTTTAACAGTTTGGCCATTAACAGAGAACTTTTCTGTAGTCGTGCCACTCTGGAAGTACTGAGGCACTGTTCCGTAAACAGTCAAAGTGCCGTTGGTAACATTTGCTGTCAAGAAGTATGCGTTGTAGGAATCGCGAGTAAAGGACTTTACTCCGGTAATTGTAATTGTACCAAATTCATCATTCTTGGCAACGGTCTGAACCAGGTCTCCCGAGATATTCAAAGCTTCAGCAACACTGGAGCTAGAGCTTACGGGCTTGCTGGAACTGGAAGATGCTACGCTACTGCTAGACTTTGCACTACTGGAACTTGCCACAGAGCTGGAAGAAGGTATTGCAGAGCTAGAGGAAGACCAAACAGAAGAACTAGAACTTACAGGCTTGCTGGAACTGGAGGATGCTACGCTGCTGCTAGACTTCGCACTACTGGAGCTTGCCACAGAACTGGAAGAACGAATTGCAGAACTGGAGGAAGACTTGGCAGAAGAACTGGAGCTTGCAGGCGTTGCAACAACAGGCTTAATAGCCATACCGTCGCAGCGGACATCATCAATGTCGAGGTAGTTGGGAGAAGGCTGAGTTCCCTTAAGGTCGCCCTTCACTTCCCATGTGAACTTTGCAATGCGCTTCTGAGAAAGAGTCACTTCATCCTTTGTCCAGGACGGCTGATTCAGCATATCCCAAGGAACATTCACCTGAGTCCAGGAAGTGGAAGCAAGCTTGGAAATCTGATGGAATGCGTAATCCTTGACTGCGGTATCTTCAACCTTAAAGTTATGGGCAGCACCCTTATACTTGTAGGAAATAGTCTTGCAACTAGACAGGTCGTATGCAGATTCGTCAGCATTGAGCTTCAAACCGAGAGCAACATACGGTTCATACTTATTTTCACCCTGAACAAGCTTGATACCAGTAATGGCACCCATGCCCTTGGTGTTGTTATCGCCATTGACAACTACATCGTAGCCAGAATTTCCTTTAGCATCCTTATTAGGAGTATTGGTGATTGTGGAGCCACCAAGATCGTCCTTGTCGGTATAGGCATACCAAATGCCACCGGTAAATGCCAAGGAGTCGCCGTCTTCAAAGTCATCAATATAATCAGTGTAACCTGCCGGCAGAGAGCTGGAGGAACTTGCCACAGAGCTGCTAGATGCCGGAGTGTTGCCACCAGCAGAACATGCAGAGTAAGACTTAGGCAACTTGCTAAAGATGTTGGTATTTACCCACTGGCCACTTTCAGAGTAGTTCCATGCAGAACCACTGAAATAGGAAGCTGATTCATTCTTGTTAGAAACAGACCAGTTTGCACCGGAAAGTTTGTGCTGGTTCATCCAAGAAAGCCATGTTGCACTATTGCCGCTGTTGTAGCCACCGTTACCGGAAGCGTCAACTGTACCCCATTCGGTAACGAACACGGAAAGGCCAGCGTTCATAGCCTGGACAGCATTTGCACCTTCACTGCCGGTGTAATGGGAACCTGCGTAGTAGTGGAAGGTATAAGCGACGTTCTTATCGTTGATGGGGCTAGAAATAGCGTCGTTAGGATACTGGTCCCAGGAACGGTTACCAACAACAATCAAGTTATCGGAGTACTTACGAATTTCAGAAATCACCTGATCTGCGTAAGTCTTGATGGTACCCCAACTTTGGGAAATCGGCTCATTAAAAACTTCGAAAATGACGTTGTCGTACTTTCCCCACTTCTGGGCCATGTAGCCAAAGAAATCCTTAGCGTTGTTGACATTGTCGGAAGCCTTGTGGGAGTGGTAGTCGATAATCACATAAATGTCATTATCAATTGCAGCCTGAACAACAGTGTTCATGAGGCCCTGGTAGTAACCCTTGTTGGTAAAGTAGTTGCCGGAACCCCAGTCTTCATCAACACCCATGGGTGCGCGGATAATCTGGATGTTCTGCTTCTGAACAAGACCATTCACATAGTCTGCAGTCCAGAAAGGAGCTCCCACGTCACTGGAAATGCTCCAGAAAAGGCTCATACCCTGAACCTGCACTTCGTTACCGGAAGTAACGCCCTTACAGGCGCCATAAATTTGACCCTTGCCACTGGAGTTTTTACCAGCCTGCAGCTGGCCATACTGGCTCACAGGACCTACTCGGCCAAAGGCCATAGAGGCAAGGCTAAGGGACAGGATTCCTAGACCTAATACATTTTTACCAAACATTTTTCCTCTCTTGATGATTCCCAAACCCAATCAATTTTTTTCTCAAAATACATTTACCAAAAGAGGGGTGCATCATATTAAATACTTACCCTAGGTTACGGCAGTAACCACACAGGCAGTTCGTGACTTTCATCACAAAAAAGAATCGCAAAAAGACCGCATCCAGAATACAAAAAAGCCCTGCGGTTCTCGCAGAGCTCTTGATAGGGATTTTTCGGATTCCCTTAATTAGTTTTCGTTGTTGTGCATTTCCATCTGTTCACGGTCCATGGTATGCTGGAGGTATTCCTTAAAGTCACGGTCGATGTTCACACCGTCGAAGTCAAGGTCATCGTTTTCCAACACGAACACTGCAGACGGGTTATCGAGCCAGCCGACCACGTCCACGCCTTCCATCTGCATGGACTTATCACCAGCAGCCTGAGCGACGTATTCGATCTTGGACTTGGGTACCCAACCCTGACCGCAAGAACCCTTAACGAGCACTTCGGTATCGCCTTCCTTGACGATGGTCAATTCATCATTGAAGCCTGCGGTACAGACAACGGCACCGCCGTCTTTTTCCTTAGTCAGGTCCACATCGCCCAACTTGGACTTCACTTTCTTGCCAGCTGCGAAAGAAACGCTGACCATCAAAGCGAGAGCAATCACCAATACCTTTTTCATATCTCTTCCTTAGAAACAGGGTAAATTTTCAAAATGCAATAGGAATATACCTTTTATTTTTGCATTTCGGTATTTTTTCTTTTAAATTTTTGGCCTATGAAGAAGATTTTACTTTGTTTCGTGGTAATTTTGGCCCTTACGGCGGGTTTTGTATACAAAAATATCCAGTCTAGACTGGGTGAAACAGCCCAAAATAAGGAAACTGTGCTCCTGGAAGTGCCCAAGGGCAGCTCCCCCACCAAGGTGTTCCAGATCCTGCAGAAGAACGGAATCTGGTCCGACGAACTGGCTTTTAAGCTTGTTGTCCGCAAGACAAACCCGTCCTTGAAGGCCGGTTGGTTTGAAATTCCGGCCGGCTTGACCCTTCCCCAGGTTCTTTCCATCATCGAAAGCGGCAAGAATGCGGTAAAGCGCGTTACTATTCCCGAGGGTAGAGCCAGCTGGGAGATTCCCGCCTACTTGAAGAAGGCTTTCCCCGACTTGAACGAGGACCGCTGGAACGCCCTGGTCCAGGACCCCAAGTTCGCCCGCGGTCTTGGCCTTGAGGCAAACAGCCTGGAAGGATACCTGCTGCCAGACACCTACCCCTTCCCCATTGATGCTAACGAGGAAACCATCCTGAAGCAGATGGTTGCCGCCAACCTGAAGGTCCGTGACGAATTCCAGGGCAAGCCCGGCTCCATGTGGCAGACTCTGGGCAACTGGCATCGCGTGCTGACCCTGGCCAGCGTGGTCGAAGAGGAAACCGGCATCCCCAGCGAACGTCCCCAGATTGCAGGCGTATTCCATAATCGCCTACGTATCGGCATGCCCCTGGGGGCCGACCCCACCGTGAGGTTCATCTTCAAGAACCTGACCGGTCCCATCTACAAGAGCCAACTGAACAGCGATAGTCCCTACAACACCCGCAAGTTCAAGGGTCTCATGCCCGGCCCCATCTCCAACCCCGGTCGCAAGGCCATCGAGGCGGCCCTCTTCCCGGCCAAGACCGAAGCTCTTTACTTCGTGGCCAAGGACGACGGATCCATGACCCACTTCTTCAGCAGTAACCTGGCAGACCACAACAAGTACAAGGACGTGGCCGCCAAGAACCGCGGCGAAAAGTAAGGCTCAGAGAAAAGCGTCGAACTCCCATTCATGATCTTTGATTCAAGGACGGCCAGAACAAGCTGTCCTTTTTTGTCGAGCGTTGTGCCGATCTATTTTTCTGGATATTCCTGTAACCACTTAATACGTGAAAACATCTAGCAGGACTTCGGACCCATTTCTAAAATTGTCAAAAAATTTAAGTAGGCCCTATATGCGACCCAAAGTGCAAGTCAAAGATCGCTCCCTCCTGAGTCTCTCCTGGCCCCTGTTCATTACCTTCGGCATTGCTACTTGCCAGCCCATGATGGACAGCTGGTTCCTTGCACGTACTTCCGAAACCGCTGCCGCCGGCGTAGGAGCCCTCGGGCCAATCCTTGGAGCCATCTTCATGGCCATCACCGCCTTCTCCCAGGCGGGAGCAAGTATCGCCTCCCAGTTCATGGGAGCAGAACGTCCTAGGCAGGCAGGAACCACCCAGACCATGGTCCTGCTGGGAAGTATCCTTCTTGGTGTAGCCATCATGCTTATTACCATCCCCCTAGCGGGAAACATCGTCAGCTGGATGGGGCTTACCGGAGACGCTGCCAAGTACGGCTACGACTTCATGTACATCGTGTCCTTCGGCTTTGCTTTCAGGTCCCTGCAGACAACCCTCACTTCCCTGATTGCAACCCACGGGCTCACCGGCTGGAACCTGATTGGAAACATCATCACCATCGTCGCCAACGCCATCATGAATGTCATCTTCCTGAATGGTTACTTTGGCCTGCCTTGCATGGGCGTGAAGGGCGTTGCCCTCGCGACGCTTTTATCCTGGCTTATCTCCAGCATCGTTCTTTACGTCATCCTACGCTACAAGATTCATCACAAGGTTCGCAGCACAGACTTTAAGCGTTCCAGAGTCATCCTTCCGGACTGGATCCGCATCGGTGTTCCCGCTGCCATTGAACCCGTCAGCTTTCAAATTTTCCAGGTAGTGCTTACCGCCATCATCGTCCACCTGGGCATTACCGCCATGACCGCAAGAATCTTCAGCGCCAACTTTGCCATGCTTGCGGTGATTCTCAGCGTAGGCCTTAGCAGCGGAAACCAGATTCTTGTGGCCCACCTGGTCGGCGCCCACGATTTTGACAAGGCGAACAGACGCCTCCACCAGAGTCTTGCAGCCGGCTGTTCCAGCAGCCTTATCGTCGCCATCGTTGTAGCTTTCTTTGGTACAGAACTAATGTCCTTCTACAGCATTGACCCAGAGATTCAGCACCTTGGAAAAATCTGCCTGTGGTGCGATGTGGCATTGCAACCCTTCAAGGCCGCCAACATGACATTGACCGCAGCTCTTCGCGCCTCTGGCGACTCCAAGTTCCCCGCCATCGTGGGTTCTACCATGATGTGGACCTGTGGCCTCGGGACTGCACTACTTCTTGGTTTCGGATTAAAGCTAGGCCTTGCCGGCATCTGGCTCGGCATGGCAGCAGACGAATTCTATCGCTCCATCGTCAATTACATTCGCTGGCGCGGAGGCAAGTGGAAAGAACTGGGAGTTGTCTAGCTTGACCGCTACGGGGCAGCTGCCGCTGTGTTTTGTATATCAAGCAAGCATTTCTGTGCAGGATTCGCCTCCTAGTTGTTCTGGAGACAACGCACTGAGAAACCGTAGCCCTTACTGTAGCGGTTCATGCTGGCATCCTCGTTGCCGTAGATCAAGTACATGTAGTAGGCGTCGTAGCTAAAGTTCATGACCTGAGAGGCAGACCAGAAGAAGGCGATGTAGCCGGCATAGTAGAAATTGCCATAGTTGTCTCTGTAGCCTGCAGGGAGCGCGAAGAAGCCGTAGGCATCTGTTCCGTTGCCATTATTGTACCAGCCGCTGCTAGACTTGAGCGCAACTCCCGCCTTATCTTCTCCTCCAACACTGGCAAACAAAGTCTGCCATTCATCGTTTATCGGCAAATGCCAACCACTGGGGCACACGCCCTGAACAACAGCCGGCAGCGTACAATCCTTGCCGTAGCCGCAGGTCTGGGGATTGTCAGAATCATTTGCCAAGGCAATGGAGTCAATGGCTGCAGCCCAGGTGTAAAGGCGACCGATTACATCGCAGTTTTCAGCCTTATTGTCATAGCACCAGGAATTGCCCTTCAGGCTCGGCGTCTTTATAGAATCTGCGTAATTCAGGTTCTCGGCCATCCACACCTGAGTTCCGATTTTTACGGTCTTGTAGGTCTTATTGTCGCGTTTATCAATCATGGTGCCGTAGGTGATTTCCGGGTTCAGACGTGCTTCCTTCGGCACATCAAAAGTCCAGTCTCCCATCAGGCTTACCCAGCCCTTGCTAGAGCAGTAGTACTTATTTTCACCACTCTTGCCGATTTCGCCGGTGCGGTTGGTGGTGCAGCCCATTAGGTCCAAGCCCACATCATTCTCATTCGCTTCCTCCCACTTATCCAGGGCCTCGTCGTACTTGTACATCACATCGGAGGAGTCACCCTTCTTGATATCGCCATCGCTACCTTCTATCCAGCCCTGAGTATCAACGGTAATGTTGTTGGTGGATTCCCACTTACGGTTCTTGCAAATGTACCAGGTTCCATTCACCTTGCCCGTATTCAGAGAAATGTCGGCTTCGCGGGTTTCGGTACAACCGCCAAGGGCGATCTCTATTACGGATGCAGCGTCCCAAGCCTTTCTCACACCATCATATATGTAGTACTCTGACTGAGTTACACTGCCTAACCTAATTTCGCCATCTTCGCCGGCGGTCCACTGGTAGGTATCCTTATCAATGTCACTAGCTTCCAGCCAGGCTTCACCATTACAGTAATAGCGGGTTTTGGTACCATAGGCTTTAACAAGTTCATTAGTGGCTGCGGCAATTTCGCCCTGATTTTCGGCACCACATGCCTTAAGGCCATAGTTCGCGTACCAAAAGTTGCGCACATACTTTTCAAAGTACGGAACTGTAATCAAGCCCCAAGAGATGATATTGAAACGGATCAAAGAAAGATCATCAGCCAGGTCCTGTTCGCTAGCCCAGTCCGCAATCTTTGCCTTAGTGGATGCGTCATTCCATTCGCCATCCTTCTCGATGTCGGTTGCAAACTTGGTCAAAAGTTCAGTGAGTTTCGCTTCGCTACGGTCTCCCTGCATCAAGATACTCAAGGCCAAAAGAGCGGCATCGCCTTCACCCTCGCCAAAGATGTTCAGGTCTTCGGAGTTGGCAAAATCGCCCTGGATGCCAAAGGCATTGAAGATTTCCGCCTCGGCCTGTTT
Organism: Fibrobacter sp.; assembly: GCA_024398965.1. Lineage (NCBI taxonomy): Bacteria > Pseudomonadati > Fibrobacterota > Fibrobacteria > Fibrobacterales > Fibrobacteraceae > Fibrobacter > Fibrobacter sp. Next base: position 191,018 of record JAKSIF010000001.1, read on the forward strand.
CTTAGCTGCCGAAACATTCACGCCGGTGCCCACCAAATAAAGAGCGCGTTCGTACTCCAGGTGAGTTAGCAAATTGATGTTCACCTTTTTACGGTCGCTAAGGTCTGTAAGGGCGTTCAAGGTAATGGTACCGCCCGACTTCTTGCCGCTGACTTCGTTACGGTAGTAGCCGCTGGCTTCAAGCAAGGCGTACTGACTGGCCAAGGTAACACTAGAAATTTCAAATTCACCGTAGTTGCTGGTAATCTTGCCAGTAAAACTCTTGCCAGTCTGTGCGTAAGTTTCGCCATCCAGTTCATAAAGTTTAACCGCAGAGCCCGTCACGAACGGGCCCTTCTGGCTAACGCCTGCGATGGACTTGTCCTTCACCTTCACAACATCGGGCTGTTCGTAGGCCGTGGAATCCTGCTCGTACTTAAAACTGCTACTGGACTTTGGCTCGTCTATCTTGCTGGAGGAAGATTTTGCAGAACTGCTAGACCCTTCGACTTCGCTCAGGGTGACACTCGACGAGGAATCGTCACCGTCCGTTTCGTCATCGGAAATCCATTTGCCGTCTTCGCAGATGTACGCAGTCTTTTCGTCCTTCACGTAGGCGGTAGCGCCCTCCCGCTTGTCGCTGCAAACAGGCAAATCATCGAAAGTCGCAACAACCAAATCGGATTCGGAAACAGAACCATTTGCGGATGATCCGGAATCAGAGTTACTATCACCGCAGGCCCAAAAAAACAGTGGTGCACAAAGCAGCGGAAGCATCAGCGAAATCATTTTACGCATATAAAACTCCTAGGGCAAAGCGGAGGCTGTCCGTATATAAATATACTCTATTATAAAGCTTTACGCAGCATGCGGAAAACACGCGGACATTTTTTATCTAGAACTCGTAATTGCCAATCTTTATAAAGTAGCTGTAATCGCCAAAGTGGGTCAGGTCCTTAATTGTCTCCGTATCCACGATGCGGTTCATGCCCGCATAGATATTCAGCGATCTGTACGCAAAGCGAATCGCCGGTTCCAGGATAATCTTGTCTTGTTCAAGAACAGCAAAAGGACTATCCTCAAAATCATGATAATAGGCACCAAAAAGCCACACTCCCAAATATTTTCCGTGGAGGCTTCCACTAGCACGAACCAAGGCGTACTCATGGGAGGACAGTTCTGCATTATACCATTCTGTAGACCAGGGGGTCACTTTGGCATGCAAACGATACACGACATCCAAGGGGCGATACTCGAAGGACTTGGGATAAACATACCCATAGCCCTCATCGTGGAAGCGTTCCATACCGGCAGCCGCTGCAACCGTAAAGGTAGCAAACCTACGGGGGGAAACCGTATAACGGGCGTCAGCCATGAGTTTCCAGTAAATAGGAATTACATCATTGATTCCAAAGTCAAAGCCAATGGATTCCATTCCGGCGTAGGCATTGAAAGCAATTCCATTTTCGGCAAACCAACTATCATCACACCCCTGCAAGTAAGCGTAGTGCAAAGTCGGGGCAACAGGATAAGTATTTATCTTCCGTTTCCCAAACCAAATGGGATCCAACTCAAATGTACGGTGACCGAACATGAATTCAGCAGAAACCGTCTGAGACGCATCTACTTGATACAACAGGGTAAGCCTCAAGTCGCTGCGTTCCTCATTGTACACTCTAAGGCTACGAGGAATCTCATTATTGAAGGATTTTAACGGCGTCAAGTTCAAGTAGTCATAGCCGAACCGAAGGCCCCAATGACGATTCCAAAGCTTCGAAACATTCAATCGAGGTTGAACGCCATAAGATGAAACTCCATAGAAGCCCGCCAAAACCAGCTGGATTTCCATTTGATCCACATAGAAAACACTTGCTTCAAAATAAGCATTAGGGCCGATAGCAGAGGAACCAAAACCTCCGACGGCCACATCAAAGACCGGATGAACTGCGGCATCGACCTGCAAGTCTCCATTCGGCAGCATATCAAAGGACAACGAGTCAAAGGCCGGTTGCTCCTGAAGGCGCTTGGCGAAATATTCGGGACCAAGCATTCCCGTATCGGACTCATCCCAATAAGTCTTTACAGAATTAAGAACTTCTGACGAAAGACTGTCGTAAGCCGGATTAAAACGGAACCAAGGTTTTGCCACAGCGCCATCCCTGTGATAGGCCATCCGACGACCCATAAGAGGAGACAAATCAGAAAGGCGTTGTTCCAATGCACTGAAACCGGACTGAATCCACATAGAACGGGATGTATCTAGAATTGTATGGGCTCGGACAATTACGCCGGGCTGATTCTGCAGATTGACCGCAGCCTGTTGTTTCAATGTGCGGGTACGAGCGTCACCTACGGGAACACTGCGCAACGGATCTGCAACAACGATGATGGGAAGTTCTAGAGGGTTATCTTCGGCAGGATAGGCAAAGTACGGGCAAACTTCGCCGGACACATGGGAATTATCTCCCGAAATCCTTCCCGACGACTCCCAAAGCGGAATCGAGCCAATTACATCTGCAACACTATTCCCTACTGTTGAACCATCACAGGAAAGAACAGAGAAAGGTCTCCTGTTCGCAACCGGCTGTCGATATAGGGCTTCCTGAAACCGTAACTTCGCCAAAGAGCGAACAAGAGCATTGGAATCCGGAGACAAAGAACATTTATTTCTTTTCAATCCGCCGGAACTATCCACAGCAAAGGTAAATCGCTGCCTCACAGAAGGAGCTCCATCAAGAGAGATGGGGATTTCATGCGGGTCTACCGTGGTCTCTGCCAACTTATTTTCCGCAGCAGAAAGATCATGGCCAACAAAGGGAGCAATGTATGAATCCAGCATGATTTTCTGGATTTCATCCGGAGACACTCCTTTGGACCATAGCGCGCCAATCCAGGCACCCCATGACGTGCCAACCACAGAATCTACAGGGACGCCATACTCTTCAATAGCATACAGTACGCCAAGATGAAACCAGGGTGAGCGATCTCCGCCACCAAGGTACAAAACCGATTTGAGTGAATCCTTCTGATTCTGGGCACCGGCAGCAAGTGCCGACGTGTCCAGAAAAACCACAGCGGAATCAAGGGACGGACTACTCAGCGAGCCTTCCGTAACAGGAACAGCAACTGCAGTATTCTCAAACAGGGAAAGAGAGTCTATCAAGGACAAACTGTCCTGCGCATCCCCTTGCTCCTGTGCAAAGACCAACGGCGAAAAAGCGGTCAATGCGACCGCCAGTTTTCTTAGCCCTTTCAAGCTATCCCAAGCGAGCTGGATTGACAGCATATCTTGCCGCCTCTTCCATGGTAACATAACCTGCGCTCACCATTTTGGCAAGACAATCATCCATCAGCAACATTCCCTCGGAAGAAGAAGCGGCAATAATGGAAGGCAAGGCAAAATGTTCTCCGGCCCGAATCTTTGAAGCCACATTCTGCGATCCGTAAAGGACTTCCCATGCAGCCACAGAGCCATTACCATCAGCAGCGGGAATCAATCGCTGGACAACCACAGCCTTAAGGGCAGAGGCCAGCATATTGCGGGCTAAGTCACGATTTTCCAGGGACTCAGAAGAAAGCAGGGCATCCAATGCGCCAACCACGTTTCCCGCAGTCACAGTCAAAACCACAAGAGCGCCAGCTTCTGCAGCCTTCAGCACGGGAATCAGAGAAAGCCCCTCAAAATCACCAAGCCAGAACAAGTCCGAACCGCTTCGAAGAGCCTGTTGGATCTTTTCAGGCGTTCCGCCATTGGTGTCGTTCAAGACAAGGCTTCCACCAACACTAACCTGCATACCTTCGTTAGGGTTCAGCAGGCTTACGCGAAGAATTTTAGACTGGCATAGTGCAGATACGTAGGAAGTCGCCGTTGTAGACTTACCACTGCAAGCAGGTCCCGCGAATATAACGAGACCGGAACTTAAGTCCAGAAGGTTTTCCATAACCTCGGGAGCACCGAGAGACGAATATTCCGGACAAGTTTCCATTACAGGGCGGAAAACAGCCGCATTGCCAAGAGCAGTTCGGTAATAGCGAACACGCCATTTCGCATTGCAGCAGGAGCAAAGAATCATTCCCGACTCTCCGTCCATGTTTTTAAGGAATTCACGCAATGCACCAGATTCTATGGCAGGAGCATCGGGAATAGAGCAAACCTTTCCGGCAAGGCGAACAGCAGAAGCTGCCCCCTCGGTGACAATGAGTTCGCTGGCACCCACATTCAAGGTGTATTCAAGCAAAGATTCGATTTCTGTTGCCATTGTTAACCTCTCCGATTCACCGGACGATACGATGCAAAACGTCTACTATCGTTAGCACGCTTCCATGCTTCAACGCCTTCGATGTATCCCGATTCCACACATTTTTGCAAGGAGTCATCCAAGGTGATGCCCTGGTCCTTTTGGCTGCTAATTGCGGTTGCAATCTGGGCAACGTCTCCCTTACGCAGCAAGTTTGCCATGGGAGAAGTCATCTTGGCAGCCTCTACAGCCAGAATCTGTCCTTGATTCTGCACAATCGGAATCAAATGCTGAACAATGATTCCCTTCAGCTGGTCAGCAAGGGAATTTGACAAGGCTCTGCGGTTCTTTTCTGGAACAGACGAAAGTAAACGAGACAGCAAGGAATGAATGTCGTTACCACTCGTAACCGCAAAGACAAGCGCGCCCGAATTGGCTGCCTGCAAAAGGGCATCCAATTCTTCCTTTGTCTCCATATGATCGAATAAAATCACATCGGCGCCACTACGGACTGCCAGTTCAACGCCTTCTACACCGGAACGAACGTGGAGCCCCACTTCACGCTGGGCTATGACACCTCGTTGCGCCTGGAGTAAACGTTCAATAGGTTTTTCCACGGTCTGAACATAGGCGTCACGATTTGCAGCAATGGTTTCCGCAAAGGTTGTCATGGTTGTAGAACGTCCACTTGCTGCAGGGCCTGCAATCAAGATCAGACCGCTGTTCAACTCCGCAAACTGAGCGCAGAACGGCGGCAAGTACAAATTCTCGAGAGTTGTTGATTCTGTGGGAATCACACGAATTGACACATTAGGTTTTGTTTCATCCCACGTTACAGTAAGACGGGCACGGCCAACCCCAGGAAGACCAATTGTCTTGCTAAAGTTTCGGCCCACCACGATGTTGTATCCATCAGAGAAGCCCTTTACTGCTTCGTTCAAACGATCGTTGATGCGAGTCAGTTCCAAAGGTTCTTCTGATGCAGAAAATAAAATCCCCGACTGGCGCATCACCAAAGGCATATCAGCAAAAAGATAAATGTCTGTGGCATTGTATTTTCGTGCAAAGGCAATCATCTGCGACAGGTTTGTCATGGGGAGGATTCTCTCGGGAGCCTCCACCGGCGTCCCCTCACCAGAGGCTATGGCGAAACGATTGGGAAGCTTGTCCCCACTTTCATCATCGCCTTCTTGCGGAGTCTCCGTTTTGACCTGGAATGTGCTGATGCTGGTAGCCTCTAGGCCTGCTACAGCCTCAACATCAACCGCCCCAGCAGAGGTTTCCCCATAAGGATTGTTACCTTCAAGCTGAATTCCTCCGCTAGATTCTTCTTCTGCAGGTTGAGATGCGGGACGAGGCTGCATTGTAGAAACAGCCGAGCGAACAGGCGCAGGCTGCGATGCTGCTGCAGGAGCCGCTGCCGGGGCCGGGGCCGCTGGCGCAGCGGGAGCTGCAGTAGCGGCATTCTTTGCCTCAAGATTTTTCACAAAGGCTAGAACCTTGGCATAGACACCCGATTGGAGAAGCCCAGCTTCTACCAACACCTGACCAATATCCTTTGTTTCGGAAACCTTGCCCCAATGGGCCTGAATCTGATCCTCGGTCACCATCTTGTTGTGAACAAGGACCTTTGCCATATATTGATTTCTCATAGGAAATCCCTCCGGCTAAACCACCAGCTTGCGATGGCTAAAAAGACGCCAATATAACCTACAGCATAGACTGTATTCCAGAACAAGTACATATCCGGAAGTGCCACGCCATGAACCACATAGTTCGTCACGTTAAAACGATAAAGTCCCGGGAACACAGCGTGGATAACCACAGCCGCCTTCTCAAAAATGGCAGAAGAGGTTCCGTTCATTTCACCCATACGACTGGCAAAACGAACCTGTTCCAAAAGCTGATTGCTCAGATGGCCGGCAAAGTACACGCCCAAGGTGAAGAGGGCGCTAAGAACCGTACTGCTGAAACTGCTGAACAGAAGTGCTACTGCAATTACCACAGCCATCTCGCAGAAAATCAAGTAGATTGCCGTCAACAAGCTCAAGGTCGGCTCAGATCCGGTAGCCAAGAGCATCAGGTAGTAGATAGCCGTCAATAACAGAAGGTGAACAGCCACCACCGCCAGCAGGCCAAAGTACTTGCCAACAATGAAAGACGCCCTGCTAATAGGCTTTGACAAAAGGGTCAAGACAGTACGTCTTTGAATTTCCTTTTGCACCAAGCTAATACCTACAAAGATGGAAATCAAAAGTCCGGACAAGCTCATGACAGAAAGTGTGGTGGACTTGATTACGTAGGCTCGGTCAAAGACAGACCATTCGCCAAGGACAATGCTGAACAAAGTCAATGCGATGGCCAGAAAACCGATATTGTACAGGATCTTGTCTCGAATAGACTCGCGGAAGGTATTGAGGGCAATGATGCCAATATGCTTAAGCGTCTGCACGGGCAATCTCCTCTGTCAAAATGTCTTCAAGGCTAGGACGCTTATGGTCCATACGTTCAATGGCAATTCCGTTGGAAAGGCAATAGGCCAGCAGACGATCGCGGGCGGCATCGTCGGCGCAGACACATTCCTGAGGATGACCAGCAGGTGTAACACCTTCGGGAAGCATCGCCGCAGGAATTCCCTGACGAGTGCGGACATGGTATTCCACACTGCAGGATTCCGTGATGTCTTCAACCGTTCCTTCACGAACAATCTTGCCATCTACTATCATGGCAACCTTGTGACTGATGGATTCCACATCACTGAGCAGATGGCTGGAATAGAACACCGTCACACCAGTGCGGTTCAACTCCTGAATCGCTTCTCGAACATCACGGCGACCCATGGGGTCAAGACCGCTCATAGGTTCATCCAGAATTAAAAGCTTGGGTTTGCTCAAAATAGACTGGGCAATTCCCACGCGCTGCATCATGCCCTTGGAGTAGGAACGAAGGCGGCGATCAATCCAATCCTTGTCTGCATGGAGCAGTTCAAGCGCCCATTGGATTCTCTTGTCAAGTTCGGCACCATCAAGACCAACCAGCTTGCCATAGAACTTCAAGAGTTCACGGCCTGTCAGGTAGTCGTAGAAGTAGGGCTGTTCCGGAGAGTAGCCGATATATTCACGACTCTTCACGTTGCGCGGACTGATTCCGTTAACAAGCACATTGCCGGAATCATAATTCAGAAGGCCCGTCAATACCTTAATTGTCGTAGACTTTCCCGCACCGTTGGGGCCAATAAATCCGTAAACCTGTCCCGGCTCTACAGAAAAACTCACATCCTTAAGAGCCTGCTTAGGTTTCATTAGGAAACCGCTGCGGTAGGTCTTATGTAAATGTTCAATTTTAATCATACAAACCCAAACTACTTATCCTGGCCATCTCGAGGGCCAAAGGCTCGTTCCTCGGCCTCTTCAATTTCACGACGGCGGCGGTCAGCTTTTTCCTTCTTGTTTATGAAGAAGTAAATAACCGCACCCACCAAGTACACGCATATTCCCGAATAGAAAATCGGATTAATAGACTGCCCTTCCAAACCAGGGAACAGATTCAAAATCACGCTATGGCCAAAAAGGCTGGCAAGAACCAGGACGAAGCCAAGAGCTCGCAATACATAGGTCACAATCACAAGTTTACGCATAGAGTTTCCTCAAATAACGTCTTATTACACTACGAAACAAAACCGCACCTTCCGGCACGCTCTTTTTTCCTTGAAAAATACACTTTTAAAGGCGAAAAGCAAAACGCAGAAAACAGAAAATAGGGGAAAAAGCAAACATTCCATGGCAAACCCGTCATATCAAGCAAAAAGTCCCGGCCCCCGGGAAAAGGGAGCCGAGACTTCCATAGATTGGAGTACAAAATATGCAGTTCTACATCGCAGTATAGAGCAGAATTGCCAACACCTGGCCGCTTAAAATTCTCAACAGCATAGTCAGGGGATACACAGAGGCGTAGCCCACATTTACAGCTTCAGAGTTAGAAAGCCCGTTGGCGAAAGCAAGAGCCGGAGGATCAGTCATGGAACCGGCAATGGCACCACAAAGACTCAGGTAGTTCACCTTGAACACTACACGACCTACAATGCCCGCAATCATCAAGGGCACGAATGTAATAAGAGCGGCGAGACCCATATAGTAGAAACCATCTCCATTCAAAAGCACGTCAAAGAAGCGGATACCTGCATTCAGGCCAACGCATGTTAAGAACAACGTAATGCCTAATTCACGCAGCATCAAGTTTGCACTTGCCGCCATGAAGAAGTTCAGCGGGCCAATCTTACGCTTGCGAGAAAGAAGAATGGAAACCACCAGGGGGCCGCCGGCAAGGCCAAGCTTCAGCGGGGTGGGCATTCCGGGAATCGCCATCGGGATGGAACCAACAATAATGCCAATGAAAATTCCCAGGAAGGCCGGGATAATTTCCGGATGGTCAAGAGCCTTCAGGGAATCGCCCATTTCCTTTGCCACAGCGTCAATACCTTCGGCAGGTCCTACAACCAGGAGCTTATCAGCGAACTTGATTCTAAGATCCAGGCGTCCGGTAAACTTGAATTCACCACGGACCACACGACTTACGGTAACGCCATAACGTTCCGGGAAGGCCAGGGCTCCAATGGATTTACCAAGCATCTTCTTGTTTGTCACCAGAATGGACCTTGTGGCAAGAGCACTGTCGGATGCCGTAATCGGAGATGTTAGTCTGGAACCGATAACCTTCTCCATGGTAGCAACAGCTTCGGGCATGCCCACAATATGGACTTTATCTCCTTCGAGGATGACAGTCTTTCCATTGGGCGTAGAAATCACTCCATTGCGAAGGAGTCTGGTAATAACCACACCATTGGAAATCAAGTCGGGAATATCCTTAACCTGTATTCCGAACAGGTTCTTGTTTTCCACCAGTAAGCTGACAGAGACAATTTCCTTTCGTGTGGATGCAATTTCTGCAGCATAGTCTTCGGCAGCCTTCTGCGGATTCTGTCTAAAAATCACACGAACAAGGATCATCACCAGGATGATTCCAATGACACCGAAAGGATATGCAACAGCGTACCCGATACCCGTAAGGGATGTATCTGCTCCGGCCGCGACAAAGGCTGAATTTGCGGCACCAAGAGAAGGTGTGTTAGTAACAGCACCGCAAAGCATTCCTATGAGCACGGGTACGTTGTTATGCATATCCGTAAAGAAGTAAAGACAAAGTGTAACGATAACGCCCATTAACACAATACTTACCGCAAGGACGTTCAGTACAAGACCGTTACGGCGAATGGAATCGATAAAACCAGGCCCCACCTGCATACCAATGGTATACACAAACAGAATCAAGCCAAATTCTTGCATAAAGTGCAGAACGTTAGGTTCTACACGAAGGCCCAAATGACCAAGGAGAATGCCAACAAACAAGGCGCCAGCACCACCAAGGCTAATGCCCTTCACCTTGATTTTTCCCACCATGAGGCCCAAGGCCGCGGTAATGGAAAGAGCCACAACCTGCTGAGCCACAGAAGATTTAGTAAAAAGATCTAAGAACCATTGCATAGGAAAAACTCCAGTTTGTAATTACGAATTACTAGTTACGAAGTACGAATTCCAATTAGGCGGCACAGCCGCGATTATGACTCTCGTAATTCATAACTCAAACCTCATAATTATTTTTTGATGCAGCGAACAGAGTAGGCAATGCTCTTGCTGAAGTGTTCGTAGGTCACAGAGCTATCACCGACGCGAACCATGGTGCCGCGGGCGTCATCGAAGGAGTCTGCGGTCCAGAAGCTAGCACTAATACCCTCATCGGCAAACTTACCGTTACTTGCGTAGCGATAGCCGCCCTTCAAGACATTGAGAGCCTTCATGTCAACAGCTTCAAAGTCTGCCTTGGAAGGAAGAGTCCAGCCTTCGGGGCAAATGGTGTTTGCTGATTCATAGGGATAGAGACGGCCATACTTTTCGCAGTTTTCATGATTGCTGCCATAGCAGAAACTGGAGTCAGAGTCAAAGGTGGCCAGATTTTCTGCCATCCAAACCTTGTCACCAATCTTTACAGTCTTGTATGCCTTTTCTACACAGGTAAGGGTATTTGCGGTTTCGTCGTAAGAGCAGGTATTAGCCTTATCGCAAGCGGTAAGAGCGAGTGCAACAGTTGCGGCGGCGAGGAGAATCAGCTTTTTCATTTTTTGTAATCCTTATTCAGCTATCGGATGTTTTTCACGGCGTCATTGACCGTTATTTTTGAGACGAGCCAAATCTAGATGGATTCATCACTTTTGACTAATATTTTGTTTTTATCGTATTGATAAATATTTTTGATTATTCTTTAAAAAAATAATCACTAATTTTTATTATTTAATAAAATTATTCTATAATTAACAATACTTGAGAATTCATAACATTTGCCTATATTTGAAATCATGGAACTTACGCAGCTCAAATACTTTCTCGAAGTGGCTAAAAATGAACACGTAACGCAAAGCGCTAAGAACCTTTGCATTGTACAGCCAGCTCTTACTCAAGCTATACACAAACTTGAAGACGAACTGGGAGTTTCATTATTCAAGACATCCGGTCGAAACATCAAGCTAACCGAAAGCGGTAAATTCTTCTACGAGCAGCTGCAACCCATTTATAACGAAATGACGGCACTTCCCAAAAGACTGCGGGAAATGGCAAATAAGCAAAACAACAATATCAAATTGAACGTTCTTGCCGCATCCGCCCTGATTACAAACGTCGTTATTGAATATAAGCAAACACACCCCAACATCAATATCGACATGGTGCAAAATAAAGAAACCGACCTGCACGACTTCTGCGTCCGCACCTTCAGCACCTACAAGCCTGAGCTAGACAGTTACAAAAACGACGAGTTGTTCGTCCGTTCCGAAAAAATTTACCTTGCAGTTCCCAACACCGCAAAATACAAGAAAATGTCGTCCATTTCCTTGTTCGATGTTGAAGAAAAGTTCATCCGCCTCTACGGTTCAAAGCAATACCGCACAATCTGCAACGAACTTTGCGAACGCGTTGGCTTCAAGCCCGAAATCACCTTCGAAAGCGACAGTTCCGCAGCAATCAAGGAAGCCGTCGCAGGAGGCATCGGAGTTTGTTTCTGGCCCGAAGTCACCTGGGGAAAGATGGACCACAAAAAGGTCAAGCTTCTTGAAATTACAGACTGCGACTTCAAGCGCGACATCGTAATTTCTTATCGTAAGAACAAGCAGGACAGCGCTAGTACAGACGAATTTTACAACTTCATGCTGAAATACGACCCCAAGAAACGCTGGCACAAGAAGCAAGCCCAGTAGGGCCCCGCCGCTGGTATCTTGGCTTACATAAATCAGTTGAGCGCAACAAAGATTCCGAGACGATGTCCCGTCTCGAAACCGAATAGCGTTCCTACATGCATCTCGTAATTCAAGCCAAGCGTTAAGGGTGCACGGCTCAGTCCATACCTAAAGCCTGCAAAGCGGTAACCCGTTTCTGCCGTCATTTTCATGCCATGGTAAGCGTCATCCATTTTGCGATAGGGCTTTTTCAAATTACGGTTTTCGGATTCCTGAAATCGAGCCTGATACAGAAACGTTTCGTTCACGAACCATCCCGAAATATCATCAGAATTCCAAAACGGTTTCCAGGCAATACTGAACTTCGCCCCGACTTCATCGCCAGGCATATAGTTTGCATCTTCAAGGAACGTATTATAGCGGACTGCGGTTCCTATCTGCAAATTCCGAGATACTTCGTATAGAGCGAATGGTTCCACATTCAAACGATGAAAACGGTTCTTCCGAGAACCTTCACCTGGCGGAAAACGCCATCCCAGGTTCAGTCCCACATTATTAAACAAATGCCGCGGCGCCATCATCTTGGCGCCAACGTAAGTCTCGTTAAATCCGTTTACATGAAGATTCGCATAGTTGTGGATATATCCATCACGAATTGAATACTCGTAGCTATAGCTCAGAAATCTAAAGGAACCATCACCATACAAAGAAAACCAAGGGGCGAGAGCAATTTCTGCGGATAGAACCATATCGGCGCTATAAACATCGTCATCTATTTCGGCAAAGCCAAACACACGCACGTTGCTGCGAGGTGCAGAAACAGGATGCACAATTTCTGTAGCCTGGGCAGCAAAGGCTCCAAGCAACAAAATAAAAAGCACTCTATTCACAACACCGAACATTGACAATTCAAATATATTATCTTATAAAAGATCCATGACTAAAAACATCCTAAAAACTTTAAGTCTAAGCAAGTCCGTCATAGCGGTTCTGTTAACCGTTTTGTTCAGCGGTTGTTTTTGGGAAGGTACCGATGATAATGTCGATTCATACCTGACAATGGACGACTCCGAATATCCGTACGCAGGGTTGCCTCGAATCGTTATCGAGACAAAGGATTTTAAGCAAATTAGGGATAGAGAAACAGAAATTCCCGCAAAGTTTCAAATCTACGACAAGGATGGGCCTGCCAGTGATGTATTTGACCTTACGGTTCGAGGACGAGGAAACTCCAGTTTTAAAATGCCCAAGTACGGCCTTAAACTTGAATTCGCTGAAAAACAAAATATGTTCGGCATGCCCGCAAATAAGGACTGGATTCTTATCGCAAACTATGGAGACAAGACTCATCTAAGAAACCACATGATCTTTCGACTATCGGAATGGCTGGGAGCAAGATACACGCCCAAGACTCAATTTGTAGAGCTCTACTTGAACAGGCGATACATGGGGCTTTACCTTTTTACAGAATCAATCAAGGCGTCAAAAGACAGAGTCAACATACCAAAACACGATTATTCCTTCCTTTTCGAAAAAGAAGATTCCAAGAAAATAGACGACCCTTACGTCGAAACAAAAAAGAGTCACTCGTTTCATGTCAAATATCCCAAAAATCCTAGCAAGGAATCATTGGACTTGTTAACCGATCATCTGGATGATTTTGAAAAGTATCTTGACCAGGGACGTTTTCACAACCAGGATAACATAGATACCTGGCTAGACATGAACGACTACCTAACCCAATACTGGTTGCAGGAATACTCCAAAAACGAGGATGGCCGATTTGCCCGAAGCATCTACATGACATGGGAAGATGGAGACGTAATCCACTTCGGCCCCATATGGGACTTGGACTTGGGCTTTGGAAACGAATCCCAACAGGAAAACAAGAATCCTGAAGGGTGGTTCATAAAGAAATATCTTTGGAACAAGTCCATCCTAAACGACAGCCAGAATTGGGCTCAGGCCGCCGAGTTCTGGAACGAAAACCGTTCATTATTCAAGGAATTAATTGACAGCATTCCCATTTACGTAAAACAGATTGAACCGGCCATCAAAAACGAATACAAGCGCTGGCCCATCATTTCAAACACGGAAAACTGGGCTCTCAAGGACCCCTACGATTCCTACGACGACGCCATTAAGGCAATGTCCAGTTGGATGGAAAAACGCTTTAAATGGATCGAGGAGAACCTATAAAAAAGCCTTCGTCGGAAATTCCGCGAAGACTTTTTCTAATGTCAAGGTTTAAGCCTTAAAGTGAATTGCCGAAGCAAATTCGGATAGCAGTTTAGGATCTTGAACCTTTTCCCACAGAGTGCCAGTTACAATAATGTTGGCACCAGCAGCCACACGAACTGCAGCCGTCTGGGGATCCTTGATGCCACCGCCGGTAATGATAGTCATTTCGGTAGCCTTGCGGGTGTAGGCGATATGTTCTACAGGAACGGGTTCCTCCGCACCGCTACCGGCTTCGAGGTAGACATAGCGCATGCCCATGAGTTCTGCAGCAATGGAGTTTACCATGCTGAGCTTGGGCTTGTTAGCCGGAACCGGCATCGTTCCGCTGATGTATTCCACCGTAGTACGCTTGCCACTGTTAATCAACTGGTAAGCCGTAGGAATTGCTTCCATATTCAAGGCGCGAACCAGAGCACCACCACGAACCTGTTCGTCAATGAGATAGTTGGGATTACGACCGCTGACCAAGGTCATGAACAGCATGGCATCAAAACCGGGCACAACCTGTGAGGCTCCGCCCGGGAACAGAACCACGGGAAGATCCACATTGGCCTTAAGGGCAGCCACCTGCTTCGGAAGAGTAAAGTTGCCCAGGTAGGAACCGCCCACCAGAAGCAGGTCAGCGCCGTTTTCAGCAGCCATGGCACCAGCCTTCACAAAGGCAGCCTCGTCAGAAGTATCCGGATCCAAAAGCACGGCAAACAAGGCACCGCGCTTTTCAATTTCCGCATTCAAACGAGCTTCAGTCTTTCCGATTTTCATAATACGCCTTAGTAGCTAAAGATATAGAATCAATATAGAACATTTTACCAAACGTCACGCAGTCTTCCACTAATCAGAACCTCTTTTGAGATTTTTAGCACACTATTTGTTATGTTTGTCCTTGAATTATGGACCTTTTGACAAAAATTAACATTTCCCAAGCCGATTTTAAGATCGATTACAACTCCAACCTATTTTTCATAGGATCCTGTTTTGCCGACAATATTTCCCGCAAGTGGACAGACCGCAAGTTTCAGGTTCAGGCAAATCCTCTTGGCGTAATGTACAATCCTCTTTCCATTGAAAGCTTCTTTAGAAAAATCTTAGATTGCAATAAGGATTCATGGGACCGCTGGGATTATCAAGGAAGTTTATCTGACGAAGAATTAAAAGAAATTATCCATTCAAGTCGCGAATACATCGCCAAGGCCGATGTCATTTTCATTACGCTGGGAACCGCCTTCGTTTATTTCTTGAAGGAATCGGGCAAGGCCGTAGCCAATTGCCACAAGGAGCCTGCCGAACTGTTCGAGAGGAAATTGATTTCTGTAGATGAGGCTGCAAAAGCACTGAGGAATATCGTGACGACATTGCGCCAAATCAATAGTCAAGTTCAGGTCGTCTTTACAGTTTCGCCTATCAGGCACCTAAACGATGGCGCCCATGGGAACAATCTTTCCAAGGCAACGCTACAACTGGCCGTAGATAAAGTCATTCAGGAATTCGCAGGAAACATCGCCGCAGGCTACAACGGCGTAGCATCGTGCAAACCGAACATCGCCGCAGGTAAGTCCAGCGCCGCGGTTTCCTACTTCCCCAGCTACGAAATCGTCATGGACGAATTGCGCGACTACCGCTTCTACGCAGAAGACATGACTCACGTGAATGCAGTCGCTGAGGATTACATCTTCGAGCGCATGCTGGAAACGTACTGCAGCGACTCTACCATCGCACACACAAGATACGTTGAAAAATTCATGAAAGGAGCAACGCACCGCATTGAAGATACGTCGTCCCTACGTACAAAGAATTTCGCCCAATTGCAAATTGAACGTGCAGAAAATTTGGAACACGTAATTAGTGGTCTGGATTTAAGCGAAGAGAAGGAATACTTCGGCAAGTTCATCTAGCCAACCGCCGACAGCGAGATATAAAAACAGGTCTCTGCAGAATTGCAGAGACCTTGTTTCTCATCACTGGATCCTTCGACTTCGGCTGCGCCTTCGCTCAGGATGACGCAGAGAGGAGCCACTCAGCTATTAGCCCAGTTTAGCACGGATCCAGTTGTTGGCATCCTTGATAGCTGCAGCGATCTTTTCGGGTTCGCGGGTACCAGCCTGTGCGCGGTCCGGACGGCCACCGCCCTTACCGTTACATGCAGCAGCCAGGTCGCGAACCATGTCGCCAGCCTTGATGCCCTTGGCCTGAACGTCCTTGCCAACGATCACTGCGATGGAGCCAGCGCCGTTTGCCTTGTTTGCAATGACAGCTACAGCGCCCTTGTCCAGCTTGTTCTGGATACCGTCCAGAAGTTCCTTGTACTTGTCTTCCGGCATGTCGAATTCGCGAACGTAGAGCATGACGCCCATAACGTCCAGACCGCCGTTCAGAACGTCGCCAGCGATCATGGTAGCCAGTTCCAGCTTTACGGACTGGAGAGCCTTTTCAAGAGACTGAGTCTTTTCGAAGGACTGCTGGATACGATCCAGGACTTCGGCATCCTTACAACGGAGACGGTCACGGAGAGCGTTCACGATCTGAGCGCCAGCACGGAGCATAGTCATAGCACCGCGGCCAGTGACGGCTTCGATACGGCGGACACCAGCAGAAACGCTGGATTCAGAAACGATCTTCACCATGCCAATGTTACCGGAATTGGAAACATGCAAGCCACCGCAAAGTTCCTTGGAGAATTCTTCGCCAGCGGCACCCATCTTCACAACGCGTACGGTATCGCCGTACTTTTCGCCGAAGAGAGCCATAGCGCCAGAAGCCTTAGCTTCGTCAACGCCCATGACATCGGTGTGAACCGGCAGGCATTCCATGATCTTTGCGTTCACGATGTCTTCGACCTTCTGAATTTCTTCAGCGGTCATGCCATTGAAGTGAGTAAAGTCAAAGCGGAGGGAATCCGGAGTCACCAAGCTACCCTGCTGCTGTACGTGAGTGCCCAGCACTTCGCGGAGAGCGGCCTGAACCAAGTGAGTAGCGGAGTGGTTGCGACGGATGTCCATGCGACGTTCGTCATCCACAGTTGCCATGAACACGCCACCCATGGTCTGTTCGTTAGCTTCACCCTTCACCACCTTACCGCGGCAGAGAGCGGTGTCGTTCACCTTCACGGTGTCGAACACGGCGATTTCAAGATCCTTGGAAACCAGCATGCCCTTGTCGCCAACCTGGCCACCCATTTCGGCGTAGAACGGGGAAGTTTCAAGAACGATGGAAAGAACGCCCTTGTCTTCGCGGTAGCGGACAACCTTGGTTTCGCAAGCGGACAGTTCGTAACCAACGAAGTTGGTAGAAGCTTCGGAGTACTGGGTCCAGCCTTCGGTACCCATGGTGTTGATGCCCTGCTTCATGTTGGCGCGGGCACGTTCCTTCTGTTCTTCCATGCACTTTTCGAAGCCGGCTTCATCGATGGTGAGGCCCTTTTCTTCGGCGAGGATGCCAGTGAGGTCCGGCGGGAAGCCATAGGTATCGTAAAGCACGAAGACCTTGTCGCCCGGCACAACCTTTGCAGAACCCATTTCAGCAACGATGGCTTCGAAACGTTCGAGACCTGCGTCCAGAGTCTTGATGAAGCGGTCTTCTTCGCTCTTGATGACTTCGGTAACGAAAGCCTGACGCTGACGGATTTCGGGGAAGGCTTCGCCCATGGTATCAGCAAGAACCTGGACCAGCTTGTAAATGAAGGCTTCCTTCTGACCGAGGAGGCGAGCAAAGCGGCTTGCACGGCGGAGAATGCGGCGGAGCACGTAGCCACGACCTTCGTTAGACGGGAGAGCGCCGTCGGCAATAGCGAAGGAAACTGCGCGGATGTGGTCTGCGATCACGCGGTGGGGAGTACCGTTTTCGTCATCGGTGTAAGGAACACCGGAAAGTTCTGCCACCTTGGAAATAATCGGGGTGAACACGTCGGTGTCGTAGTTGCTGCGCTTGCCCTGAAGGATGGCGCAGATACGTTCAAAACCCATACCGGTATCAACGTTCTTTGCCTTCAGCGGAATGAGGGAGCCGTCGCTAATGCGTTCGTACTGCATGAACACATTGTTCCAGATTTCGATGTAGCGGTCATTTTCACCGTTCACGCCCAGGATCGGGTCCTTGAAGGTTTCAGCCTGGGTAGCCAGGTCGCCGCGGTCGTAATGGATTTCGGAGCAGGGGCCGCAAGGACCGGTGTCGCCCATTTCCCAGAAGTTACTGTGAGCGTCGAAGCGCATGATGCGGTCATCGGGAAGACCGGAAACGTCCTTCCAGATCTGCCATGCTTCGTCATCATCCTGATAGACAGTTGCAAAGAGACGTTCCTTGGGAAGCTTCCAAACTTCGGTCAAGAGTTCCCATGCCCAGCTAATTGCTTCCTTCTTGTAGTAGTCGCCGAAGGACCAGTTACCCAGCATTTCGAAGAAAGTGTGGTGGTAGTTGTCGCGACCCACAACGTCGAGGTCGTTGTGCTTACCGGAAACGCGGAGGCACTTCTGGCTGTTGCAGGCACGCTTCCAACCCTTGGGATTGTCACCCAGGAAGATGGCCTTGAACTGGTTCATGCCAGCGTTGGTGAACATCAAGGTGGGGTCGTCGTGAGGAACCACGGGAGAGCTACGGACAAACAGATGGTCCTTGCTCTCGAAGAACTTAATAAAAGATTCGCGCACCTGCGCAGAAGTCATAGTAGGCATAATGTGTCCCTTTATAATTTTGCAGAAATTGCTTCGGCTCGGTCATGTCAGAAAGCATACTTTCTGCCGCGGCGCCCGCCTTGCAACTTTTTTTACGGCGGAAAAGATAGAAAAAAAACGTTCCGGGTCTTCCCCAGAACGTCCTGTTTATGTGGAGGAGAGATGTAAAATCAGTCTGCAACGCGAGTCATCAACATCTTGCAATAGCCATCTTCTACGACAACGTTATCAGGAGAAAGCATGACCTTTTCCATTTCCCAGTTGCCAGTGGCCCAATGGTCAGAGAGTTCAGTTCCTTCAAAGTCATCTTGCCATTCCTGCTTGAAGGTTTTGGACTCAGTATCGTAAGAGTACACGCGAACATAATCGATATACTGAGTCTGAGGACCTGCAGCCAGTTCTTCACCGGTGAACTTGCCTACCCAAGAAACACTCTTGGAAGCCCACAGGTTAAAGCGAAGACTCTGCTGTTCGGTCATGAACGCAACCTGGTCGTGCTTGCGACCATCGGGGTTGCCAATGACGTCACGACGAATTTCCACACTGTCAATTTCCCAGGAAATGTATTCCGGAGTCCATATCATTGCATAAAGATGGAAATCTTCCGTTGCGTCAAAACCAAATTCAGGCTTGGATTCAGAAGTAATCTTGGCATTCTTTTTTACAGTACCATCATCATTCGTCACATTGGGTTCACGAGTAATCAGATTTGCCTGCCAGAATGTGCCGCCCTTGCCCAAAACCTCAATATCAATTTCGTTCCATGGTTCCTCATCAAGTTTCCAAGAATCATCGTAGTAGAGGAACATGGAGCTGACGGAACCCGGAATGGAAACCATCTTCATGCGGGCTTCAAAACGACCATACTTAAACTGGTCTACGCCAGACAACTCCGCACCGTAATAGGTATAGGTAGCATTAGGATCAGTAACTACGGGCTGACCAGGATTTACAACGGGAACATCCGGATTTTCGACGGGCGTTTCGGGAGTAACATCTCCCCCGGGTACAGCAGGCTGGTTCGGATTAACAACCGGAGCGTTGGGATCAGCAGGGACATTCGGGTCCACCACCTCACCGCCGGGAATACCGGGCTGTTCCGGAGTTACAACGTCACCATTTTCACCAGGAACTACCGGCTGGTCAATTTCAGGATTGGAAGGCATTGCCGGGGAAGAACTGGAGTCATCGCTACATGCGGTAAACATTGCCATGGAGGCGACAACGACCATCGGGATAATAAACTGTTTTTTCATAGGATTACCTCTTTTCTGTTACGTGAGTAAAGATACTTTCAAGCAAAAAACATCGCAATAGCGCCAAACACAAACTCAACAAAACTGTATCAAGTGTATTTGAAAACATGTTTTCATGTTCTATTCAAAAAAAGGAAAGGCCGGTTTACCCGACCTTTCCTGCAAAGCAATTCGTTTCAAGGATTCTTTATCCCTTAACTGCGTCACCCATAGAGAACATGGGCATATACATCGCAATGAGCAAGCCACCCACGGCGCCACCCAGGAACACGATAATCAACGGTTCCATCATGCCCACCACGGCATCCACAGCGGCATCCACTTCTTCGTCATAGAAGTCAGCCAGTTTCAAGAGCATGCCGCCCAGGTTACCGGTCTTTTCACCCACACCGGTCATCTGGATCACCATGGGAGGAAAGATTCCTGCTTCTGTCATAGGTTCAGCAATGGACTTACCGCCAGCGATGCCAACGCCGATTCGTGTAATAGCACGTTCCACAACTTTATTCGAAACCGTAGAGGCAACCACCTTGAGGGAGTCCATCACAGACACACCTGCATTCAAAAGCGTACCAAGGGTTCTTGCAAAGCTTGCTGTTGCAGACTTAATCTGGAGATCTCCAAGCTTTGGCACCTTCAGCATTAGGCCGTCCCACGCAAACTTGGCCTTGGGAACCTTCATGGCCATCTTGTAGGCAACAATAAGAACAATAACTCCAATAAATAGGAAAGCGCCATTATCGCGAAGGAAATCAGAAATGTTCATCACAACCTGGGTCGGTGCAGGAAGTTCCGCATCGAGGGCAGCGAACTGTTCGGCAAAGGTCGGCACCACGAAAGTCATAAGGGCAACAACCACCAAGATACCCACGATAATCAACATCACCGGGTAGGTAAGAGCCTTTTTCACCTTACGTTTCAGACGTTCGCCGTTTTCCAAGGTGTCTGCAAGACGAGCAAGAATGCCATCCAAGATACCACCGGCTTCACCTGCTGCCACCATGTTGGTATAAAGAGAGTTGAAGACCTTCGGATGCTGAGTCAAGGCATCTGCCAAGGAGGAACCACCGTTAATGGACTGGGTAACCTTATGCACAACCTTCTTCAGTTCCGGATTTTCGCACTGTTCCTCCAGAATGTTCAAGCACTGGAGCATGGGCAGACCAGCAGAACTCATGGAAGAGAACATTCGAGTAAACCTAGAAATGTCGGCAGGTTTAATACCAGTACCAAACTTAATCTGGATTTCAGTAGGTTTTTTCTTGAGGCTTTCGATAATAAGACGGCGACGCATCAAGAGGGCTTCAGCTTCAGCCTTGTCCTTCGCCTCGATAGAGCCTTCAAACTTATTGCCCTGGCTATTTGTAGCCTTGTATAAAAATTCTGCCATCAGCTACTCCTACACGCCTTCCTTCTGGAAAAGCTGTTCCAGCTGGTCGGGGCTGGGAGAACGGGAAAGAGCTTCAAATCGGTCAACCTTACGGTTCTTGACCAAGTCGCAAAGACACATGTTCATGGTGTTCATACCGAACTTTTGGCCAATTTCGATCATGGATTCAATCTGATGAACCTTGTCATCACGGATCAAAGAACGGATACCCGGAGTCACGTTCATCACTTCGTATGCCATCACTCGACCACCGCCAATCTTCGGCACCAAGGTCTGACATATAACGCCCTGAAGTACAAAGGAAAGCTGGGTACGCACGGTCTGCTGTTCACCCTTAGGGAAAGCATCAACCACACGGTTAATAGTCTGTACACAGGAGTTGGTATGCAAGGTCGCAAAGGCCAAGTGACCGGTTTCTGCAATGGTCAAGGCAGCACGGATTGTTTCCAAGTCACGCATTTCGCCGATAAGAACCACGTCCGGGTCCTGACGAAGAGCCATCTTTAGAGCGGAGGCAAAACTGAAAGTATCGCTACCCACTTCACGCTGGTTGATCATGCAGTTCTGGTGCTTATGCAAAAATTCAATAGGGTCTTCCACCGTCAGGATATGCTCGTGACGTTCCTTGTTAATCTTGTCGATCATTGCGGCCAAGGTAGTGGACTTACCGGAACCGGTAGCACCAGTCACCAGTACAAGGCCAGATGGACGGGTGGTAAATTCCGCCATAATCTTCGGAAGGCCAAGATCCTTGAAGGTCTTAATTTCAAGAGGGATGATACGGAGCGCCAAGGCGACACAGCCACGCTGCAAATACGAGTTGGCACGGAAACGAGCCAAGTTGGCGATGCCGAAAGAGAAGTCACACTCCTTATTCTGTTCAAACGCCTTTTTCTGCTGCTCATTCATCAAGCTATAAGTCATACGCATGGTTTCATCCGGCTTCAGCTTGTCTTCGCCAAGGGGAGTCAATTTACCATGCAAACGAATAAGGGGAGGAGCACCAGCAGTAATATGCAAGTCAGACGCTCCACGCTTCACCATTTCAGACAGTAATTCTTGAATATTGTATGCCATGTCCATGAATATAACATTAAACCCGCACAAGAAATCACGATTTTCTTTCAAAATTCACTAAATAATCGCTATTTTAGAGTCGTAAAAATGAGAAAATCTTTGTTTTCGAAAAAAACAACTGCAATTTTTGGAGTATTGTCGATTCTTGCCCCCCTCCTGCTTTGCGCATGCGGTCAGGAGTCGTTCCAGACTATACCCGCCAAGATATCCAATTTCAAAGGGAAAATCGTGGACGGAGGAACATCGACCTACGAGCAACACAAAGGCCTAGCAACTCTTATAGTTCTCACGGCTTCCTGGTGCCCGACATGCAGAGCAGAGATTCCCCAGCTACACAACCTTTCTTCGGATTTTTACAACAGGGGTTTCAGGATCATCATGATCAGCGAAGACAACACCCCCTTCACAGCAGCCAAGTATAAGAAGGACGCACAAATTCCATGGTCAACCTTCCACTGGAACTATGAAATCATGAACGTCCTAGGAAATCCGGGAGTCATTCCCGTCAGCTATCTTATCAACGCAAAGGACAGTATCATAAAGGTCAATGTAGGCGTATTTGATGAGCAGGAAATGCGCGTCCTAATCGAAGATAACCTACCGAAGAATTAAGCTCGCGGACTAGGGAAGAGAATCACATCCGAAATACTTGGAACGTCCATGGCAAGCATGAACAGACGATCCAAACCCAGAGCTACTCCAGAGCACGACGGCATTCCCGCCTCCAATGCTGCGAGGAAGTTCTCGTCAATTGGAGGCAAAGGCTTACCCATCTGCTTACGGATTTCAAGATCTGCGTCAAAGCGACGTCGCTGTTCTACAGCATCGGTCAGCTCCGTATAGCCGTTACAAAGTTCTACCTGGTCCACAAAGAGTTCAAAACGTTTCGCCCAGGTCAGTCCATCTGCATCCACATAAGTCTGGGCAAGAGCCGCCTGGGAGGGCGGATAATCCAAGATGAACTCCGGACCATTACTAGCTAGGGCAGGTTCAATGATAAAGACCATCAGGTAATCCCACCATTCCTCGCGAGTCAAAGTTTCAGAGCCTTCTGGTACTGGGATTCCGCGAGAAGCGCAGGCTTCCGCAAAATCCTTCATTTCACAATTTACCGGATCAATTCCAGCATAATTCCTGAACGCGTCAATCCAGCGGGTACGGCGCGCATTTATGGGCTTTCCTAAGATTTCGCTCACAAGAGCTTCCACCTCGTCCATAAGCGTTTCCTGGGGCCACCCCACACGGTACCATTCCACCATGGAAAATTCATTGTTGTGATGATTTCCAAACTCATCCTTACGAAAAGAGCGGGCAATCTGGAAGATATCGCCATAACCAGCCGCCAACAATCGTTTCATATGGAATTCGGGGCTGGTCATCATAAAGCGAACCGGTTCCCCTTCCGCGCCAACCTGGAAATAATCCAGCTGAGGGTCCGTACCTCCCGCATTGGAAAGTGTAGGAGTCTCCACTTCAAGAGCGCCCCGTTCTACAAAGAACTTGCGGACCCTATTCATCAAACCTTGACGCTTAATCCAATTTTCTCTAGAACACGTAGGGGCAAAGCTATTTCCAGTTTTCATATTTAATCCACTTTACTCGGCAGCATTAACAACGCAACGAACAGACATGGAAAATTCCTTGTCTACAGGAATGGAAGAAACTTCCTTATCGGTGCTGAACAGTGATCGAGCGTACCCGCGACCATCGCCAACATCGGCGTCTGTCCAAAAATACGCACCTTCACCCAAAATCACGGAAATGTTGTTTTTGTTAGCATAACCACCAAACATTACCGTAAAAGCATAATCATCGGATCCATTGCTGCGAAGTTTTTCAGCGGCATTGTTAGCTCCACCCGCATAAACTTCAAGCATTTTCCAGTCATCGCTGGTAGATAGATGAGAGCCCTCTGGGCAAGCATTCTGAGCAGCATCAAATTTGTACAAGCGGCCAAAATTTTCGCAGTTTTCATCCTCACGATCATAGCACATGGACCGTTCTTCAATCTCGTAATTCAGGTTTTGAACAAACCACTTTGTTCCGTTGATTTCCTTGACCTTGTAGGTTTTTCCGTCACGGGAATCCGTAAACGTTTCAAAGACTGGGCAACGGGCTTCCAGTTCCTTAGCAGACAACATGGAATCAACCTTGGACTGCCACATGGCGCAGAAACGGAAAAGTTCTCTTCCAGGAAGGGCTGAAGAATCCGCCTTGTGCTTTTCAGCCCAGCGATCGACATAGGCCATGTTCACGATTCCAGAATCCGCAATGGAAAGAGCCTTGGCATTTTCCTGCAGAAGCTTGGCAAATTTTTCTGCCACAGACATGGGCGACGACCAGAAACTTTCTTGAATTCCAGAACGCAGCCTTTCGTACAAAGGTGAGGGTTTAGTCAATGTAACCACAGTTTCGATATAATGCGCAGGAGACGCTTCGCAATCAGGTTTATCTTCAACTCCCCTAAGCGTATCCAACTGAGCCCAGCATTCCTCGACACAAGACTGCTTATCCTTGCCCTTCTTGGGACAGGGAACCCACATGGTTGTGTCAACCTGTTCCTTAATCGGTTTTGCAAAGGGCTTTGTCTTGGCTACGGACTTTGTTACAGCACCCAAGGTTTCAATGGCATTTGTATTGCCGGCAACACCTTCGCCCAAGAGAAGATTCACCACCTTAAGACAGGACTCCATTTCCTTACCGTTGGAGCAAACCTTTGTACCATAACCATAGGCGAATTGGCTAGGACAGCTTTCAAAGGACTCACTAGGCATGGCCTTGAAAATCTTTTCGTAAACTTTTACTGCATCGTTTGCCGAAAGCTTACCACAATAAATTTCTTCGGCTTCGCCCTTCTTCACAATTTTTTGAGCTGTAGCCACATCACCTGCATCAATAGCTTCGCGCAGAGCATCCTGTGCAAAAACAGGCATCGAAAGCGCTGTAACTAAAAGTGAAATGCTTAGAAAATCTTTCATATTTGTTCCCTATCCAAATTACCGGACTACAATATACAAAACCGACCACAACAGGAGTTGTAAATTTTTCCTACATTTAACGCCATGATTGATGCAGAAAAAATCCGTAGCGAATTTCCTATGTTAGTGGCAGGCGACAAGGAAGCCAAGCCCCTAGCCTTTTTAGATAGCACCGCCACCACCCAGAAGCCCGCTTGCGTCATCGACGTAATGAACGACTTCTACCGAGAACATTACAGTTCCGTAAAACGTGGCGTGTACCGCTTGAGTGCTCGCACTACCGAGGCCTACGAAGCTACACGCAAGAACATTGCCAAGTTCATTAACGCAAAGTCCGAAAGCGAAATCGTCTTTACCCGCGGCACCACCGAAAGCATCAATCTGGTGGCCTGGAGCTATGGACGTAAGTTCTTTAACGCTAGCGACGAAGTTCTGATCAGCGGTCTGGAGCATCACGCCAACATCGTTTCCTGGCAGATCGTTGCAGAAATGAAGGGCGCAAAAATCAAGGTCATTCCCGTAAAGGATGACGGCGATTTGGATTTGAATGCGCTGCCGAGCCTGCTGACAGAAAAAGTGAAGATGGTGGCCGTGACCCACGTGAGTAACGCCGTAGGTACCGTGAACCCCATCGAAGAAATTATTAAGACGGTGCGTAAGTTGGCCCCTCAGGCAAAGGTCCTGATTGACTGCGCCCAAAGTTCTTCACACTTGAAGATCGACGTGCAAAAGCTGGACTGCGACTTTATCGCATTCAGCGGCCACAAAATGTACGGCCCTACAGGCATCGGCGTGCTTTACGGAAAGTACGATGTTCTGGATTCCATGCCTCCTTGGCACGGCGGCGGCGAAATGATCAAGAACGTCACCTTCGAAAAAACAACTTATGCCGACGTTCCCGAGCGCTTCGAAGCAGGCACTCCTGCCATTGCAGAAGTTATCGGACTGGGCAAGGCTGTAGAATGGCTGCAAGAAATTGGCCTAGACAACATCCGCGAACACGAAGAAAAGATTGTGCAGTACGCCTTGGAACAGCTGGCAACCATCCCGCAGATCAAGGTGCTTGGCAACCCCAAGAATCGCGGTGCACTCATCAGTGTAACGCTTGATGGAATCGCCGTCAGCGACGCCGCCATGATTCTTGACGAAGAAAACGTCGCTGTGCGCAGTGGCCACCACTGCGCTCAACCTGTCATGGACAGGTTCGGCGTAGACGCAACCCTGCGTCTATCCTTCGGCGTGTACACACTTGAACGTGATGTAGACCGCTTTATCGCAGGTATCAAGCGAGTTGTTAGACTGTTCGCTTAAAGCAATCACAACAATCGACAACATTTTCAAGCACCTTGTTCAAAAGGTGCTTCTTTATTATATTCGTAACGTATTAGACAATCCTGTTGACTGGGGCGTAAGCATCCCCGAATGGGCACACAAACCTTTTGCAAAAGACGCTGGATAGCTGACCGGAACACGACCGGTTCGAGTTCGCTACCTTGGGTAGCGCAGGTAACGCCAGAGAATACCTCTGCCATCGAACTTTGCAAATTATCCTAAAAGGAAACATTTTTCTACTTGAGCCGTAAAGACGGCTCCTTCCACGCATTCAGACAATGCGGTTTTCTTTGACATGGAATGATTATGGCTTTCTAAGTTGAGCGAACTACATGTATCTTGAATGTAAATAAAAAATATTGACACATAAATAAAAAATATTTATACTTATGTATGAAGTTGTAATTAAAAAGAAAATTGTAAAGTCAGTTGCATGCTGGGTTGAAACAGAGCAAGGAATACAAGTGGAGGTAACGTATGTTGGCAGTCGTGAGAGCGCCCCGTATGCCAAAAACTGAGCCAGCATGTTTCTCTATTCAAGGGAACGTGCCTGAATATGTGATGAAATATCTGCGTAGTAAGTTTAACGACGTTCAAGTTTTTGAGCCCGAATCATGCTTTACAGAAAACGATTCTGCAGAAGATGACGAAGAATTAATCCGTTGGGAAGATTCAGGACTTGAAGAAAAATTTCAATCCATGACAACCCCTGGCGAAAGTCTCAAGCTTCTTCGTACCAACTTCAAGATGACCCAGCGTCAGCTTGCCGAAAAAGTGGGCATTGCAGTGCAGGCAATTTCTGCCATGGAGCGCGGTCGCGCACCCATCGGTCGCAAGATGGCTCATAAGCTGGCCGATGCACTAGGAACAAGCTACAAGAACCTGTTTTGGTAAAAGCAGAAATAGCACCTATAAAAATTCCCCGGCACAGTGGTGTCGGGGATATTTTATAACCGATGCTGACCTTCGTCGGCATGACTCTTAGGCTAGAGTTTAATCCTTGATGCAGCGGAGTGCATGTGCCCCCATTTTGTACGAAGTCGAAATATGAGATTTACTAGATCCAAGTATCCATTCATAAGCAACATCGGCATTTTTCTGAGTTGCAGTCCACCACCAACCCGCATTACCAACTTGACCGAACATACCTTCCGAATCGCCCCAACCAGAGGGAAGAGCACTAAATCCAAAAGAGTCCTCTGTAGTGTGTTGCCACCCCATCTGCGACGGCATCAAGTAACGAGAATCATGCGTTTCAACATCAAGAGCTTGCCATTCCCCACTTGTCGGGACGTGCCATCCCTCAGGACAAATCCCCCTAACGTTTCCTTGAAACTCGCACAATTTTCCATAACCACATTTTTGCTGAGATTCCTTATAGATTTGCACAGAATCAATTACGGCAGCCCATGTATAAAGCCTTCCCGTAACATTGCAATACGCATTGTTATTCTCATAACACCAAGACTTTCCCTTTAGGCTAGGCGACGTTACGCTATCTCCGTAGTTCAAGTTTTCCGCCATCCAAACCTGTTCACCAATCTTTACTGTTCTGTAAACCTTACCGTCACGAGAATCCTTAATGGAGTCATACGCAATTTCGGGATTAAAATATGCATCCTTAGGAAGATCCCAACTCCATTTATCGTTTCTGTACCACTTCTTGTTGTAGCACAAATAGCGATTGATTAATTCATCTCCTTCATCAAAAATATTTTGCCATTCTTGATGACGTTTATGGGTGCAGCCATCAATTCCTAGAACGTAGTCGAACTCGGTGGTGGCAGCCCGCCAGCCTTCGCTTTCGTCAAACACGTAATAATTTTCGGGATGCAGGAACCCGCGGCGCCAGGCACCATCTACAGTATCATTCCAGCTATAGATATCGTCTTCGGTTGCAGAACCTGCCACCCATTTGCCGTAATAGCAGTAGTAGGATTTTCCCTGGAACACTGCAATGGAATCCTGCAAGCGGGTGCGGCAGCCTCCAATCGAGGCTTCCAGATCCGTTGCGATTTCCCAGCCCGCAAGGCTATCCTTGTCCGTATCCGCGAAGTCGCAGACATAGACATTTGCAGAATTGACTCGGCCCTTCAGCAGGTCGCCATCCGTTTCCTCGGTGCAGTTTTTGCGGGCTTCGTACGTATCGTTGTACCATTCGGGAGCATCCACCCAGCGGAATGCGGTGTCCACCAAATCCGCAGGATTTTCTGCACATACATAGTAGAGTTCCTTCAGCTTGACTGCGCTGGTGTCGCCGGCAACGGCAATTTTTCCATCGGCGGTATTTTTCTTTCCGGTGCAGGCAAGTCCGCCGTTCTTATAAAGCACGCTGTCCAGACGGGTGCCGCGGCGCCATTCCGAACCGTCAAACACATAGACGAACTTCGGATTTATGCGGCCATTACGCACATCGCCTTCGATAGCGTCGTCATAGCGGTAGGTATCGTACTGCGCCACCGTAGCCGTATCCCAGGAACCCGCCTTACAGATATAATAGACGGAGTCGATTTTACCGATGGAGTCCGCGATAGATTCCGTGCATCCGCCAAATGTCTGTTCCGCAAAGGAAGTCGTTCTCCACTTGGTCTTGTCAAAGACGTAAATGTTTTCGGTAACATCGCCCTTCTTGATTTCGCCGTCACGACCGTCGGCCCACTTGTAGGTATCCTTCTCGAAGTCCGTGGCGCGGCGCCATTCCTTCGTATCGCAAATGTAATGGACACTTGCGTTTTCGCTCAGTCCATTCTGGTTCTTCTTCACTTCGCCCTGACGTTCTGTAGTGCAAAGATCGAGACCGTAATTATACCACCAGAAACGCTTCACATACTTTTCAAATCCGGGAACATCGCCAAAGTCCCAGCCTTCCACGTTTTCACGAATGTGGGTTAGGCCCTCGGACAGGGATTGTCCTTCGGCCCAGTCAGCCATGGCGACCTTTGTTTTTTCGTCGTTCCATTCGCCGTCGGATTCCACATCGTTTGCGTAGTTGGCCAAAAGTTCGCTAAGCTCGGCCTCGGCACGATTCCCCTGCATCAGCACAGAAACAGCAAGCAGAGCCGCGTCGCCCTCGCCCTTGTTAAAGATGTTCAAGTCTTCAAAATTTTCCGCAATATTTTCAATGTAGAAGGACGCAAAAATTTCTTTCTCGGCCATGCGCTTTGCCGCAGCCACCTCCATGCCGCCCTTCACCAGGACCCGCATACGATCGTAGGCCAGGTGGGTCAGCAAGTTGATGTTCACCGTCTCTCGATTTTCCAAATCCGTAACCGCATTCAGCGTAATCTGGCTGGTAGATTTCTGACCGGAGACTTCGTTACGGTAATAGCCGTCCGCTTCCAGGAGCGCATATTGGGAAACAAGGTTGATCTCCGCCAGGGAGAATTCGCCAAGGTCGCTCTTGATCTTTCCGGTAAAGCTCTTGCCCGTCTGAATCAGGCCAGCATCCTGCAATTCGTAAAGATGCACCGAGGAACCGTTGAGGAACGGACCCTTCTGGGAAACGCCCGCCACTTCCTTGTCGGTGATGGCGATGCCCTTGGTCTCCTCGCTGGAGCCACCTGTGGTCTTATCCTTGTCATCGCTACCGCAGGCCGCAAGCAAAAGCAGCAGCGCAAGCAGCAGACATTCTAAAATCTCGATAAAATTTTTCGGACGGCGCTTCATTACTTTTCAATCAGTTTCGTCAAGGGGAACATCTGCAAATTTAGTCTATAAATCTGTTCCGTTTCATCGGACTCCGTCGCAATGGCGATAATTCGGCGGCGGCACTTGGCCAGTTCCGTTTCAATCTTTCCATAGACATTCTTGGGAATCCCCAAGGTGATGCCGCTAAAGTGCCGTTCCGATTCCGGCATGCCGTCCAGCGCCTGCAAGGCCAACTGCCCCATCTGACGGTGCATGCATTTTAACGTGGCGGGAACATTCTCGATATCCCCCGTCGAAATGGACTTACCTGTCTGATGATAGACGCCCTTCTTATCTTTTACCACGAGCCCGTGACGCAGCAAAAAATCCAGCGTGTCCGCGACCTCCTGCGCATCAACATGCTGCAGACACTGTTCCGCCATCTTCTCGAAGGACGCCCCCGGCATGGAAGGTGCAAGTTCCCGCAGCACAGGATTTTTCCAGGACTCAAAATAGCTGTAGATGTCGTCATCGATGACATGCACCCGATGCTTCATCCCCAGAGAAACCATCTCCTGAAAGAAAGCCTCCTTCTGGAAAGAATCCTTGGCGTTGTCATACTCCACCATCAGTACAAAGTAACGAAACTTGAAACTCACCAGCTTCATGGCCGTAGCCACCTGGGCGGCCCCCTCTGCAGTCAAACGGGTCTTGCCGTCGCAAACCAACTTAAGGTACGAACCCGAAGCATAGCCCGCAAGAGCCGCAAACTGACGCCACGTAAACTTGGCCTCTTGCTTGCGCTCCTTATAATAATCCAGAATATACTGACGGTAGTCCTGATACTCGATGATCGGTTTCATAAAAGGAAATATAAATCAAAAATCTTCTCTTGCATATTGCTTTTTTGCAATCCAATCATACCTAAACCGATACAAAACCTGAGACTTAAGCTCAGGATGATTATCAAAGAACTCCGGTTCTATATCGTATGAAAAACCGCAATGGAATTCATCATCCCAGTAGTCAGCCTGATTGTCTTCCCTGGTAAAGTCATACTGTCCCAACACCCGGAAAGTCACCGGTTCAACAGCCAGTATGTCGGAGCAATGGCTCCGAAGCGCACCATTTTCAAAAACTACATCATCAAAAATTGTGAGGTCATACCCGCAGTGAAGCCCTTCTTCGCCACCTACAATAGAATAAAGATGCAAAACCAAAATCGCAGGACAGTCGCCACCGTGTGCAGGAAGTACTATCTTACCTGCATAATGGCAACTATTCCCTTCAAGAGCTCCGCCAGACAGCAAGACACTGTTGGGAGCACTGCTAAAATTTGCATGAGCCATCAAATCGTATCGTCCCGTAGGCTTGTCGCAAAACGCAAATGCCGCCAGGAACAAAACAGCCAATATTACACGTTTCATTGGATCTCCTAGTTATAGCGTTATTAATAACGTCAAGGACTTTTGACTACAAAAACGAATACACGGTCCCCATAATTGCCGGCAATAACCTACGGCACATTTTTAATGCCGTAGGTTAATTCAAAAATCAAGTTGAATCCCAGCCAGTAACTAACTCATGAATACTGTAAATAGTTAATGCTGGATCGCATACACTATCAACGCAATGATTACAAGAACAGCAACAACAGCTAACTTGACAAGAAAACTTTTCGTTGCAGATTGAGTTGCTTCAGGATTATCAACACAACGGTCACAAAGATGCGTTCCCAAACCAAAAGTACGCCAATTGGGAGGAATAGAATTTTCACCCCGCGTATTCCAATAATTGCCATCATAGATTTCAGTTTTAAAACCGATTCCCTGCCTATGACAATGATGGCATTCATAATTGACACGAACTTCTCTTGTATCACCTTTAAACGGCATTTTGCATCTCCTTGTCTTTTCAGTTTATTCTGTTGCAGATTATCTGCATTACCTTAATGAAAATTAAATCTGAAAAACACCGTTTTGATATAAATGCAGCCAAGAATCAGCAACAAAGTTCTCTCATAAAACAAGATTTTCCGTTTTAAAAAACAAATCAATCTTCCTGCCAGATAAGGGATCCAACATAGCCATTTTCTAAGTCTTCTTCCGACAGTTTGATTTTACCTTCGCAATAATCCGACGCGTGTCCACGATACGAACTTTTCGCAGGACACGATGAGCTAAACATGAATACATTGCCCGGAGTCCATCTGCTAAAATCAAATAACTCGTTTGTTTTTGAGTCAATCTTTCCAGAGAATACTTTTTTACCGTTTATGGTATAAATAAATGAATAACCACGACGTGAGAAAATTTTCAAGCCGTCCAAGCGAAAAGGATAATTATTCGCTTCGTTGTATCTGGCGGCCAACTGCGATACAAAAGATTTCTCCTTGTGCGAATTCCACTTACATAGACTAGCAAAGGTATTCCGCAGCCATCGGGTAGTCGAGCCTTCAAAATTTTCATGCAACGATATCCGATAAGATAATTCCGCACCATCCAACAGAGGTTCCACCCGGAATTCCGTTTCCATTTTGAACAGCTTTGACGGATGAAAATCCATTTCGTACAAGGCATCAACACAGGCTGTCATAAGGGACCGTTCGTCGTTCACATTCTTCGTCAAGGAAAAACCATTCATCCGAATATCGTTTGTCACCTTGCCATAGAGTTCATCAAACGCGGGGAGTTCAACCTTGTAAAAAGTCTGACAGGTTTCATCCAGCACTTCAGTCAAGGAAATGCTTGCGCACCGGTCGTTTAGCCGTCCGATTCTCTGGGCGTTATTCCACAATTCATCTAGGGCAGCCCTATCTTTGTCGGAGAGATTCGGATCTTTTAGAAGCGACTTTACTTTTTGGCGTTTCGTGGCAAATGTATTGTCCCGGACAATATCCTGAACCTGTTGACTATAGGAAAGGGAAATGCCAAGAATTATTGGAAATAGAGATGATTTCATAAGATATTTCCGCCTAGTTAGAGGGTGCCACGGCGCCTACGCTCTTGCTCGGACACCTAGACAAACAAGTTTGTCTATGCATCGCTCGCAATCGTTTTAGTCCTGGAGACAACGAACCGAGAATCCGTTTGTCTTGTCGAGGTAGTTGACGAGCGCGTAGCCCTCATTGATGCTCAAGTAGTACGCATCGTCGTCATTGTAACCCGTAGAAGACCAAAAGTAGGCGTAACTGCCCAAATTGAGGAACTTCTTGTTGTTGCTGTAGTAGCGGCCAGCGGGGAGAGCAGAGAAGGTCCCTTCACCCCGTACTTCTTTTACTCCATACTCCATACAAATACTTTCTCCCTGTCCGCAGTTACACCGATTATTTCCTCGACATTCCCTAATTGTCGATCCATTCCCATAACTACAACCATACTGTTCACAGACTTGCTCTTCAGATACCCAACTACGTGCCCTAAGTTTTTTTGGTTCATCACCACCCACAGCGCCCAACAAATTTCTAAATTCACCCCTACTCGGCAAATGCCACCCGCTAGGACAGGCCTCCTGCGCATCTTCCCATGTGTACAGGCGACCATACTTACTGCAATTGGTGGCATCATTGTCATAACACATGCTACCGTTCATGTTGTAGTTCAGGTTTTCCGCCATCCAGGTCTCACCATCGGGCATCTTCACCGTCTTATACGTTTTTCCATCGCGAGGATCTCTAAAAGTGCCTGCCATAGCCTCATTCACACAGAACAAAGCCATAACACCCACCAAA
The DNA here is from genome assembly GCA_024398965.1 of Fibrobacter sp. NCBI lineage: Bacteria > Pseudomonadati > Fibrobacterota > Fibrobacteria > Fibrobacterales > Fibrobacteraceae > Fibrobacter > Fibrobacter sp. Next base: position 224,812 of record JAKSIF010000001.1, read on the forward strand.
ACAATCTTCATTGCATTTTTCATTTTTTTTACTCCATGGTTGAAGAGTTGAATCGCCATTTCAGTATTTTATTGTTGATTTTTTCATCACAAATATAAGCAAAAACCTCAAAAACATCACAGATGTCTATGATTTACAAAAGAAAAACCATAGGCTTATAACTTGTATTCCGTCACAATCCTCTGTCAAAATAATAACAGAGGTCTGTATAGCCACCAAAGCTGGTAAATGCTAAAATAGAGGACGCGACGAACTCCCGTCAAATACTTTGCTTTCGGACTTGCAACAGCTCAATGACGACCGCTGCGCAGCCCCGCCGCCAGGCTTCCCACCTCCGGTGGGTGCCTAGTTAGAGGGCGCCACGGCGCCTACGCTCTTGCTCGGACACCTAGACAAACAAGTTTGTCTATGCATCGCTCGCAATCGCTTTAGTCCTGGAGACAACGAACAGAGACCCAACTTGCCTTATAGTAGGGGCCGACGGCCGCTTTGTAGCCATTAACGTACAAGAGGTGGGCGAGGCTGCTACCGTCCTCCGTAGAAGACCAAAAGTTGGCGGCCTCACCAAGGAACGCGAACTTCTCGGCGAAGTGTTCGTAGCGACCGGCAGGGAGCACAGAAAAACCCGACGCATTATCACCAACTTTGGTTGTCCAGTCGTATTTGAAGCGTAAATGTCTTGCTGCAGATTCATCATCTCCGTACGCATCAATGCCCTTAACAAAGGCCAGCAACTTTTCAAAATCAGTCTTCGATGGTAAACGCCACCCACTAGGGCAGGCATTTAATGCAGCATCCCACGTATACAACCGACCATAACCATCACCACAGTTGTTCTCCGGGTTACAATAACTATCTTCCATCTTGTAATTCAGGTTCTCCGCCATCCAGGTCTGCCTACCTATTTTCACCGTCTCATATTTTTTCCCATCGCGACGGTCTTTAAAAGAGCCTGCCATGGCCTCATTCACACAGAACAAAGCCATAACACCCACCAAAACAATCTTCATTGCATTTTTCATTTTTTTACTCCTTATGTTATTTTTACCAATTCAAATACTTTGGAAATTTCTCATTTTTGCATGCGTTCGGGTCAAAAAAGTCTGTCCGCAGCAACCCTTTTTCTCGTGCATAATTAACCAAATCAGCAAAAGGACAAATCATTTGATGTTGTGTTGAAAAATGCCAAATGTTGTACAAATAATTTTGAAGTTCACTATTTACTAGCGTACGACGGAACTCATAGTCAAACAGTTCTAGCTGTTCCTCGTCAAAAGCTTTTGCATGAAGCATATAAGCAGAAAAATTGAGCACAGACAAATAGGAATCAACCGTATGCTCTTCTACTATGCAAACGCGCCCCTCATCAAGCTTTTTGTTTCGCTTGTGAAAATTTTCATCGTACCAATGTTCCCCATAATCCAGCACATACATAAATTCTTTAACTTTATCAACCAGTCGTATATTTTTGAACATTTCATATACAGCAGCAATATTTTTTTCTCGTTTATCATTCCGCCAAACATTCCATGTAATCAAAGCTCCGACAAAAGCAATGACCACTCCACAAATTTGCGCCACGTTTGCGCAATCTTCTAGACTCATAACTATGCCTCCGTAAGGTTTTATTTTTTTAAGTCCGTCACAATCACCACCCTAGACCATACATCACAGTCTAATGTGACATTTTCTTTACAAATATAAGCAAAAATAACTCAAAACATCACAGATATATGTGATTTTCATAATGTTTCAGACAATTTGTGGATTTCATCACTCCTTATGTTACGCCAAAAGCTTTCCGCATCAAAATCCATGCGAACTTTAGACATTCAAAAAAATAACTAGGGGTCTTTTTTATTCGTGAAAAAACAGGCCAAAAATCTTTAGCCCTCGCCCATATAAAACAAGAAATCCCGTTATATAAAACAAAACGAGATTTTAAGGGTAAAATTTCAAAAAATGTCAAAAAGGCACAATAGAGGCGGAGCCTTAATTAGGAATTACGAGGTTTCTTCAGGAAGGGACTTCTTTTATTCAAGCAGGGTACATCGTAAATTGAATAGTTCAAAAAGAGCCCAACCTCAAGCGAGGCTGGACTCATCAATTATACCAAGATGGTTCGTTGAAATCACTTGCCGGTGAGGGCAGCGATCTGCGCCTTGAGGGCTGCAATTTCAGCTTCCTTGGCAGCAAGGTCAGCGGCTTGACTGGCAATTTCGGCATCCTTAGCCCGATTCTGCGCTTCAAGTTTGCGGCGATAATCACCGGCGCTTTCGAAGCCCAGCCTCTGACCGATGCTCACAAATCCCTGTTCCAGTTCCATGATCGCCTCCTTGCTAAGGAACTCTTCCAAATATACTTTAATTTTTTCTACAATCAAATAGCGGGTCATATTGGGGAGCTTCCGAAGCAGATCCTCCACGATAGGGAGCTGCACCTCGATTGCCTTGGCGTCGAAGGAGTGCTTCATGACAAGTGCGCCCAAGGCGGCCTCCGGGTTTTCCGCGGTAATGCAATCATCGTCCTCGATGTCCGCCATGTTCACCAGCACGCATTCAAAGGGCAGATCGTGGCCCTGAAACTTGGCGCGGTGCCCCCTGCGAAAGGCCGCCAGGGGGTCCCAGTTCTTGCGTCCGTTGTAGATGATAATCGCCTTGGAAGGCATCCAGGGGAATTTGGTGTCGTTCTTGTTGACCATCACGTTGAACATGTAGCGGTAAATCTGTTCGAGAACCGCGGAGTCGTCATAGGACTTGTGCTCCAGAAGCAGGCCTACATAGACTTCCTTGCGGTTTCCCTTGCCAACCTCGTTGCCGATGGTCTTCGCCTTGAACGCCACATCAGCCTCGCCCCTTTCGCCCACGTTGTTGTAGGCACTGGGCAAGCTCTCCAGTGTGCCCAGGTCCACGTTCGAAAGCAGTTCCGACAGGTTCTGGTTGCGCCTGGAGGCGATTTCCAGAAGGGAGCGGGCGTTTGCGGGAACAGAATAGAAGTACTTGAAAAATCCGTCGTGGTCACGGATTTCAAGGGAGTTGTCGTCATTGGTGTTTGTATTTTCCATACTTACCTTTTTTGTATGTGTAAGGCGGAAATGCCCTACTTATACTAACACGTTTGAAACGACCGATTTGATCAAAAAGAATTGTAAAAAGATTTTAACAGGGGACTCGGGAGACTTACCAAAAATCTCTTGAGCCTCACAATCACATTCCTCTGTAAAATTATAACAGACATCTATATACTTTCTTTTTAGGTTAAATGCTAAATACGGGATATGGCTAACCATATTCCGCAAACCAAGTTCCCGGACTTGCAGCAGATAGACGACGACCGCTTCGCAGCGGCCCTAGCCAAGGTTATCCGCAAGTATCGCAAGATTAAGGGGATTTCCCGCGACGGACTGGCCTTTCAGCTGAATCTGCATAAAAACACGCTCTATGGAGTCGAAACCGGAATCAAGCGCAAGAGCGGACACTTTAGCCATACCCAGCTCACCATGGTGAATTTCATCAAGATGGCGGCCTTTTTCGGCAAGCAGCCGGGCGACTTTTTACAAGAAGTCCTGGCCCTCATGAGCGACGCCGAGCCAACTCCCGCAAACGACACTTTAAAAGTAGAGCAGAAATAATTTTTTCAGTTCTTCTGTTTTTTTGACGATTTTCCTCTTCGTTTAAAATCTTCTTAAACAAAAATAAAACTCATCGTCATCAATTCCACGCTTTTTCAGCCCTTCGCAAGCAAGTCGCCCGCTCATAAAACAAAATTCTCTGCTATATAAAACAAGCTCATTCAATTTAGCCCATATACAGAAATTCCCCGGTACAGATGGTGTCGGGGATTCTTTTTTTGTTTTGTACTGCTAGATCCTTCGTGGCTTCGCCACTCAGGATGACACAGCGCGACTCTTATTAATAAATGAACGGGACATTTGCCGCCCTCCTTCGACGGGCGGCCATGATGTTCATTAATAAATGAACATCATTTCTCTATACTTAGGCAGGGGCCACATTTCGTCGGAGACAACCTTTTCAAGGGCGTCAACAATCTTGCGGGTTTCTGCCATGGCAGCGAGAATATCCTGATGTTCGCCGGCGAGGGCGGCTTCCATCTTGGAAACGGCGGCGGTCAAGTCGCGGCAGCCTTCACCCAGGGACTTTACGTAAACATCTACACCAGGGAAACCCTGGTTCAGAGCCATTTCGTTTGTCTTGAGGGCGCAGGAGTAAGCTTCCACAGCCTTGGGCAAGATAATGTTCTTTGCCATGTCACGGCAGATTTCGCCTTCGATACGGACGCGCTTGTGATAGTCTTCCACGTTCACTTCGTAACGGGATTCCATTTCCACGCGGTTCATGACGCCGTACTTTTCGAAGAGGGCGATGTTGGCTTCGTTCTTCAGAGCCTTCAGTGCTTCCAGGGATGTGCGGATGTTGGGAAGGCCACGGCGTTCCGCTTCGGCAATCCATTCGTCGGTGTAGCCGTTACCGTTGAAGATAACGCGCTTGTGTTCCTTCACGATCTTCTGAAGAATCTTCTGGAGACCGGAATGGAAATTCTTGTCGTCCAGCTTTTCCAACTGTTCTGCAATCATGTCGAAGGCTTCAGCCACGATGGTGTTCAGAACCACGTTAGGTTCGGAACAGGACTGGCTGGAACCCGGTGCACGGAATTCAAACTTGTTGCCGGTGAAAGCGAAAGTACTGGTGCGGTTACGGTCCGTAGCGTCGCGGGGCAGCGGCGGCAAACTGTCGGAGCCAAGCTTCATGGCACCGGCCAGCTTGCTGGACTTGGGAGCGCCCTGTTCCAGCTGTTCAATCACATCCATGAGCTGATCGCCCAGGTACATGGAGACGATTGCCGGAGGAGCTTCGTTTGCGCCCAGGCGATGATCGTTGCCAGCGCCAGCAGTAGTCATGCGGAGCAAATCAGCATGAGAATCTACAGCATAAATCACAGCGCATAGAGTGGTAAGGAACACTGCATTTTCGTGAGGGTTGGTACCCGGATTCAGCAAGTTTGCATTGCCGTAGGAAACGCTCCAGTTATTGTGCTTACCGGAACCGTTCACGCCAGCGAAAGGCTTTTCGTGAAGGAGGCAGACGAGGCCGTTCTTGTCGGCCACATTGCGAAGCACTTCCATGACCTGCATGTTATGGTCACAGGCCAGGTTCACTTCCTCAAACATGGGTGCAAGTTCAAACTGAGCGGGAGCCACTTCGTTATGGCGGGTCTTGGCGGGAATGCCAAGCTTCCACAGTTCCATTTCCACTTCGTTCATGAAGTTCAGAATGCGTGCGGGAATGGATCCGAAGTAATGGTCATCCATCTGCTGATGCTTTGCAGGAACAGCGCCGAAGAGAGTGCGGCCAGCCTGGTACAGGTCCGGGCGCTGCAGGTAGAAACGCTTGTCTATGAGGAAGTATTCCTGCTCGGCACCCAGAGTAACGGTAGTCTTCTTCTTGCCGGCCTTAAAGCAAGCCATCAGTCGTTCGGTGGACTTGGAAAGAGCCTGCAGGGAGCGGAGCAGCGGAGTCTTCTTGTCCAGAGCTTCGCCAGTGTAAGAGCAGAATGCGGTAGGAATGCAAAGGGTTGCACCGTTGCCATGGCGCTTGATGAAAGCGGGGCTGGTGGGATCCCAGGCAGTATAGCCGCGGGCTTCGAAAGTAGAACGGATACCGCCGCTGGGGAAAGAGGATGCATCCGGTTCGCCCACGATCAGGTTCTTGCCGCTGAACACCATGATGGCTTCGCAGCCGCCAAGACCATCGGGCTCCAGGAAGGAGTCATGCTTTTCGGCGGTGGAGCCGGTGAGGGGCTGGAACCAATGAGTGAAATGAGTGGCGCCGCGGTCCATGGCCCACTTCTTCATGGCGTGAGCCACTTCGCCAGCGATGTTCGGATCCAGGGGAGCGCCCAGCTCGATGGTGGCAAGAAGCTTCTTGCAAATGTCCTTGGGCAGGTAAACCTTCATGGCGTTGGCGTTAAAGACGTCTTCGCCGTAGTAATCCACGTTGACGGTTTCGGCAGGCTTTACCGGGGCGGTAGCAGCCTTGGCGATTTCAGCAATGGTATCCTTTCTATAAGAACTCATAATAAACCTTTTTGCTAGATCCTTCGCCTTCGGCTCAGGATGACACCTGTGGAAGACAGCAGATATTTCGCGTTGAGGCAAAATTAGGAAGAAAGAGCGGCCATTTCTGCAAAAAAAAACGATATTTCGCGTTTAATTCTTTACATTTTTGTAAAAAAGAACAAAAAGTTTACAAAAAAGTAAAACTAAATCTAAAAAATTTTGTATATTTGGGACAGAATTCTCTCCTAGAACATGCTGCGCCGGGGGGAGTACTCCTTTAAACGCTATCCTCGGCGCAGCAACCTTTTATGGATTTTACCGCGCTTGAAAATTCCGCCTTTGTCGAAATTGCCGAGACTTTGCGATCGGTACGCAAGCGTGACGAGCAACTGAAGCTCATTCAGCATATTCTTTCCCAAAAATTCGAGACAGCAAGCGCATCCCATCAAGAGGAATGCGACAAGATCCGCGATCTGGTAAAAGGAAAACCCGGCGAACTCATCGGCAATACCAGCGAGATGCGCGCCGTTCGCGAGCAGGTAAGGCATATTGCTCCTACCGTGGCTCTTGTACTTGTTCGTGGGAATGCAGGAACCGGAAAGGAATATGTGGCCCGAAGCATCCATCAGCTTTCCGACCGCAGCGAAAGGCCGTTTGTAACACTAAACTGCAATTCCATCAGCGAAAGCGGCAATGTGAATTCATTCGAAAGCGAGCTGTTCGGATACGAACGTGGAGCCTTTACAGGCGCCACAAGCCGACGCCTCGGCAAGGCTGAGCTCGCGTCCGGCGGTACCCTCTTTCTAGACGAAGTAGCCAACCTGAGCGAAACCTCCCAGATAAAGCTGTTGCAATTCATCCAGGACGGAAAATTCAGCCGTCAAGGAAGCAACATCGTGCAGAACGCCGACGTACGCCTAATCGCAAGTACCGCAAGAAATCTAGAGCAGATGATGCAGCAAGGTCTTTTCCGCGAAGACCTTTACTACCGTCTAAACATCTTCCAGATTCATCTCACGGATTTGTCCCAGCGCAAGACAGACATTCTGCTACTGGCCGACTATTTCATCGCCAAGATGAACTTGAAATACGGCAAGAACATTCTGCGTTTGAGTTCTCCAGCCATCGACATGCTGCTAAGCTATCACTGGCCCGGCAATGTCCGCGAGTTGGAAAACTGCATTGAGCACGCTAGCCTCGTAACAACAGATGTGGCCATTAACGCCTACGACCTGCCCCCATCCTTGCAGACAGACGTTACCTCCGGCACAGCACTGCTCCCCGAAGGAACCTCGCCCCTGTCCACCCTTATCGACAGCTACGAGCGCGAAATCATCAGCGAAGCTCTGCGTCGTCACCGCGGAAACATGAGCGCAGCCGGCCGCGACCTGGACTTGAGCCCACGAGTGATGCACTACAAGGTCAATCGCCTGGGAATCGAAGTGAACAAGAGCTAAACTAGCGACTTTCACTCGTAATAGATGTTTTATATAACTTTACACGCACATTTCAAATATCTAAATTATCGCCCAAAAGTTTTTGTGCCCTGAAAAGCTCTTTGTTTTCGTCGTAGGAACCCTGCTAAAAAACAAAGGAGAGAACCCGGTGTGAATCCGGGACGGTCCCGCCGCTGTATGGGAGTACGAAACCGGCAAATTTCAAAACCAGTGTGAGGTAGCCAACCCTCATGCGAAGGAGCCGGAAGTAGGAAGATCCCCAAGCCAGAAGAACTGCAAAAACAAACGAACAAGAGGAACGATGCGAGAGACATCCAAGTCCATAACCGCCCTAGCGGTGTTTTTGGGTATGGCTGCGGCCGCCCACGCAAATGATGCCTACAAAAGCATCATTGTTTCCTCGCAGGAATTCGTTCAAGACTTAGGCTCTTCCGAAATCAAAGAACCGCCCCCGGCCCCTGCCGACGTAGCACCCAGTTACGAAGAAATCAAACCCGAGGCCTGGGAAGGTCGTGGACTTTCCGCAGCGGAAATTCTATCCTCTCTGCCCGGCATCCAAAGCTACAAGCAAGGCGGCATGGGCAGTTTCCAGACCGTAAGTATCCGAGGCATCGCCGCCCGAAACATTCTGATTTGCGTTGACGGCGTTCCCCTGAACGATGCAAGTGGCGGCGCAGCAGACCTAGGTGCAATCGATTTGAACGGCATCGAAAAAATCGAAGTGTATAAAGACCGAGTTCCTGCAAAGTTCGGAGGTACAGGTCTTGGCGGGGCCATCAACTTCGTAACGAAAAGTGCTGTACATAAAGACGGTTCCCACGGGAAACGCGAACGCGGAGTATCCGGTCGCGTCATCGCAACCATCGGCAGCCACAATTCCTTCGAAGGCGCCGCCCAAATTTCCGCAAGTCCCAAGGATAGCGTGGAATTCACCGCCACCATTTCCGCCCGACATAGCGATAACGATTACGAATTTCTGAACCGTAACGGCACCGCCTACAACAAGGACGACGACTTTACGGATAAGCGGGAAAATGCGGAGTTCACGGAATACACCGGCAACCTGAAGTACCGAGTTCTTCACAAGGGCGATTTCTTCTCTACGGTTTCTACAAGTGTCACTCATACTGAAGCAGGCAACCCGGGCCACGAAAGTTCCCAGACCAAGGTGGCAGAATTTGTGGGCGACAACGCCCAAGTTTCATACCGGCTGGAAACGCCTGTTCTTTTGCAATGTCTGCTGTTGGAGGCAGGCGTCGCCGGAAAATTCGAGAAGAACGTTTCCGGATCCTACTACCCACTGGATTTTATCGGCTACAGCTATCCTGATTTTATCAAGTATGGCCTGGCAGGTTACCGCCTAATGCCCGAAGCCGTGGGAACCTTGATTCTTGACCGGTTCGAAGCGACCTTGCGCGCAGCAGCCAGCACCGAACATTGGGAAGCCCGAGGCACAATCCGAGACTTTGGCGTAGATCGTTACACGACATCCATTGCAGCCAACGCAGAATACGCCTTTACCAAATGGCTATCCCTATTTGCAGAAGGAAACATTCTGAAAACCATCGATGACGTAGATGGCGGAAAATTTCTGATGCCAACAGGAACTGCAACCATCAGCGATGCGGAAACCAGGAACATTTCTTTTGCAGGAATGGTCCAGGCGAAATTCGGCAAGAAGGAAAGCCTGTTCGGCGGAAACGTCAGCATTGGGCGTTTCTACAGGCAGCCTCAGCTCATGGAACTTTACGGCGTTTACCAGGGAGTACTTTCCAATCCTAAACTGAAAGACGAAACCGCAGTCCGTTTTGAAGCAGGCGGATTTGTACAAAGTCCTTCACGCAAGACAACCCTACGTGCAACCTACTTCGACAGCTACCTTGAAAACGGAATCTTCTGGACGGTAAGCACGAATACAATGAAAGCCTTCAACGTCAACGACGCCAGAATCCAGGGCGTTGAGCTAGAGATGAACAGCAGACCTGTATCTTTTTTCGAAACAACTCTTCGCGGAACAATTCAAGACCCAAGGGATGACGGCAAGTTAAAAATGTACAACGGCAAGCTATTGCCGGGTGAACCCGTACACAGCTATTTTGCTGAGGGGAAATTATACCTGCCATTACATCTTGACCTTGCCTTTGATGTAAACTATCGGACTCGCATCTATACAGATCGTGCAAACAGAACCAGGCAACCCCCTGTCACTAGGTACAATGCCGCTTTGGGTTTCAATCCTTGGGAACCCACTCGGTTGATATTCAGCATCACCAATATTTCTGACGAGACCTACACCAACATTTATTCGCCCAACCCGACTCCCGGAAGGGAATTTCATTTTACGATTTTACAAAAATTCTAACCCCCAACCTATTCCCGTTCAAATCGGGAATGTCACCTAAACCAAAGGAAAAGACATGAATCGCAAGATACTAGCTCTCCTTACTGCAGCAAGCTTTGCAATGTTCTTCAGCGCTTGCGGCGACGACAATTCCAGCTCCAGCAGCGGTCCGGATATCACCTGTGAAGATACCGACGACTGCTTGGACGACGACGAAAACCTTTCTAGTTCCGACGATAAGGAACCGTCCTCTTCCAGCAGCAAGAAGGACGACGCAAAGTCCTCCAGCAGCGTAAAGGAAGACAAGGGCGAATCCAGTTCTTCTGCAAAAGAAGATAAGGACGAAGACAAGTCCAGCTCCTCTACCGCAAAGGAAGAAAGCAGCTCCAGCGAAAAGACCGAATCCTCCTCTAGCGAAAATGTTTCCAGCTCTTCCGAAGAAGCCATTGATTCATCCAGCTCCGAAGAACCGGCAGAAAGCAGCTCCAGCGAAGAAGTGAAGCCCGTCGAATACGCAAACACCACCCCGAACCTGGCCGACCTTGAAGTTTCCGGCGACACACTGTTCGCCGTATTCCAGCGTCAGAACGCCGACTACAGCATTACTCACAATGGTCTGCTTGCCATGTATAAGTTGAGTGACGGCACTCTCCTGGACACCATCCAGCTTGCCACCCAGAATCCCTCCGCTGTGAAGGTTGCTGGCGGCAATGTCTATGTGGCAACCGCTGGTGCTTACGACGCATCCTACAGTCTCCCTGCAGACGACAAGCGCGGTATCGAAAAGGTTGATCTGAAAAAGAAGACTTCCAGCCTCTTTATCAGCGCCACCAAGTTGGGCGGCGGTGTTCAGGATTTCGTTGTAGATAAAAAGAATAACAAGGGCTATACCGCCATATACCTGGCATACGGCAGTGTTATTGTAGCAGAAATAGACCTGGCCTCTGGTTCTGTGAAAACAGTCAGCGACATCAAGGATGCATCCGGCTCTCTGGAATTCGATGAAGAAAACAGCACCCTGTACATCAGCGATCGCTTTATGGACTGGAATACAGGTGATATGCACATCGGCGTATTCGCTTACAAGAACGGCACACTCACCGCAGTATCCGATGCAGAGCCCGACGAAGAAATCCGTATGCCCTACAGCATCAAGGCCATCAAGGGTGTTCCCTATGTATTCGTTTCTGACTACAGCACCGGTGCACTTTATGTTGATTACGCAGACTCCGAATCCGACGGTACCGACTTCTTCCAGGATTCCAAGCTGGCCGCTGTAAACGGCGAACTCTTCTTGATGGAACGTGGCGACGCAGCAACCATCGCAAAGATCAACACAGCAGACGGTTCCGCTACATGGCAGTCCATCGCCTCCGGCAAGAACCCCTACGACATGGTCGCCGCAAGTGCATCCACCGCATGGGTCGCCTACTACGGTTCCCCCGCTCTGGAACTGATCAGCACCTCCAACGGTTCCTCCGTAAAGCTGATCGATACCAAGGAATTCTGCGCTGTAAAAGTCGATTAATACAAGCCACTCAAAAATTTATATGTGGTCTCGCTTTTGCGGGCTAGAAAAAAGAAGTCCTCTGAAAAATCAGGGGACTTTTTCTATGGGCGTCCTTAGCAACGTAAGATTTCTGTAGCAAAATAATACTATTTGTTTCAATTTATATACAAAAATCGCAGCCAATTCATGCAATCCACTTTTGAGCTATTCATAAATAAGGTAAATTTTATTTCAACTAAACATTAAACTAACACACTTGGCGGTTTGAACCCGCTAAAGAAATAAC